>CAZORO010000173.1:0-9861 GCA_964581845.1 uncultured bacterium | reverse complement strand
ACTGGTGCTTCACTTTTCGTCCGCCAACCGCCGCACTTTTCAGACGCCCTTCACAAATTTTATCGTCTCCGCTAACGATAGCGTTTGACTTTGAAAGAGGGCTAAGCTCATAAAACAGATATTCAGCTTGAACAACCTCTCAGCGGATATCAACCAACGAACAAAATGATCAAGTAAAAACAAATTAATTGCTCCTTATTTATGTCACGCTGATTTCAGGAATTTGATATGCGGAAACTTATGTAATAATATATTCATGCTTGCAGCAGATAATCTTTCTATCAAATGAAATTCTTGCAATAACACACAGAGAATACTATTTAGTATCTTTTAAGGGAGACATCCTGCAGCAATGTGGTCTCTCAGTTGGCTCAGTTTCTTCTGCATACTTCGTGTTTGTTCTGGATACAAGTCCTTAATATTCCACTTCTCACCAAGGTCATAATCCAGGTTATATAATTCGACTCGAGTCAGTTCTTTATCATGAGAAAGAAGCTTCCAGGGACCCTCTCGGAGCGCATATATCGGGCTATCGAACTGAGATCCTTTGTCGTTGTTGCTTTTTGCCAAATCATATTGCCAGTAGAGAGGTACAGATCGTTCTATCGGTTGCTTTTCAAAGAGGGGACATAAATCAACTCCCATAGAACATGAGTCTCTCATATTCTGTATTCCAGCCACAGCGGCAAATGTAGGGAGGATGTCAAGCGTTGACAAAGGAATTGAGCACTCAGACCCAGCAGTAGTAATGCCTGGCCAGTGGAGAATGCCTGGGACACGTATACCCCCTTCGTACAGGGAATGTTTGGACCCACGGAATGGTCCCGTGGACCCACAAGAACGATGCACCCAAGGAAGTAACGGATGCTCAGGCCCGTTGTCGCTCGTGAATAAAATAATGGTTCGGTGAAACAAGTCATTATCTTCCAGAAAACTGAGTAATCTTCCCAGTTCTCGATCCATATGAGTCACAGCCCCATAATAAACCTTTTCTCTTTCAGTATTGCCATTGTAATGACTCTGGCAATCTCGGGGAGATTCCACATCCTCATGAGGTGAATAGAGCCAGAGATTTAAAAATAATGGTTTCCCATTTCCTGACCTGATGAATGCAAGAGATTCATCAGTCAAGAGGTTGGGTGTCCAGTCAGTTAATACTCCAGGTACTTCTTCATTATTGCGAGACCAATTGGAAGGATTCCGGTACATGCCCTTTCCGTTTGGCTCCATGATGAACGAATAGTCAAAACCATAATCAAGTGGAGTGGGTTCTCCTGGTATGTCAGCCAAGGACAAATGCCACTTCCCGATATGACCTGTCCGATATCCTTGTTCACGAAGGATACGAGGCAGAAAAGGCTGATCGAGGGGAACATGATAAAATATAGGAGCATCATAGCGCCCATCATTACATAAAAATTTCATATCAAAACAATTGGGATCCCGGCCAGTAAGAATTCCAGCGCGAGAAGGGGCACAAACCGGAGTGGTTACATAGAAGGATGTCAGACGACACCCTTTGGAAGCTAATCTATCGAGACAAGGAGTTTTGATAACAGAGTGTCCGAAACAAGCAAGATCACCCCATCCCAAGTCATCCGCGACGATCAGGATGATATTGGGAGTCTGAGTGTTCTTGTGGGGGGTCGAGCTTGGTGAGGCTGGAGCTGATTGTGGATCTCCCACAGCGACAGATGAACCCATTATGGGAAGGTCCAATGCCAGTGAAACAGCACTTCCAAGGAAAGAGCGGCGCTTTATCCGCGAATAATCAGAATGCATGCTGCCCGATATAAAGGAAAATTCATGATTAGCCTATTGAAAGGAAATTACAAGCGTCCTTTTGATGAGAAACCTGAATAACAAACCATAATCATCATAGATACCAGACGTTCCCAGAATCTATTGCCTATTAAAAGGGCTTGCATCATGGAAACCATAACCACCGCTTGGCCCGACTAGAATCAGATCTCCAGCACTGCGAGACCCATTGGTGGGGGAATAATACATGTTAATTCCTACTACGCTTCCTCCAACACGATTCTGAAACACCTCAGTGATATTATTTGTTGGGCCATAATTGTTTGGTATCATAGAAGATCCATCGGGTCCAACACTGGCCATGATCCAGCGAAAACGTGGCCCCGCCCATCGTTCCCAGACCACCCCGCCATCCTCGCCACCTGGCCACCCCTTTTTCCAATTGCTATGCGAGTCGTAAATATACAATCCCAGCAGATTGATATGGTTGATATCCGCGCGGACACGTGCTTCAGGTCCTGGAGAACTCATAAACAGATCTCGTGGCAGGGAATTCAGATATTTGTTTGGAGTGGTCAGAGATGGAGGCGTGAATCCCTGAAATGGATCATTTCGCGTGGCAAAGGAAAGGAGGCCCATCCGGCTTGGCCAGACTGGATACTTTTTATAATCAAGGACATAGGATTCAAGGGCTGTTGCGATCCCTCGTAAATCTGCATCAGCGCGAGCGACCTTCGCTCTTGCCTGTGCCTCCAGAAAGTTTGGAAGTGCGATCGAGATTAAGATCAGGATGATGGCAATCACGATAAGGAGTTCGATCAGGGTGAAACCTTTCGGACCACTCCAGCGATTTCCCTGACGAGTCATGACAAATAACCTCACTTTCGTTGATCGATAAATCATCTTTCCAAGGCCGGGGAGATGGAATCGTCTCCCCGGCCGAGAGCTCTTTTTTACCTTAATAATTTATCCAATCCAACACTCCAGTGCCACCCTCGAATTCGATTTCGAGTATTGGACGGAAAGTGGCGGTGGGGTGATCATCGAGAGCAATGTTAATGTGACCGTAGGTGTCTGGGCCAACCCCAAAAATCTCATCAGGAGGGCCCACCAGGAATCCTGCATCCTGGATGACACCATCAATCACACTCTGCAGATAATCGATTCCTGCTTGGGTGAATTGGATAGTGACCACCCGGTTCTCCCAAGGCACTCCCACATCCGCAAAGACTTCCGTTCCATTGGCGATTACTGTTTCATATGTATTATATCCTTGGGAACCCGGAGCGAATGGGTGATTTTCCGGCCATAAGTGACCCACCGCACACTCATAACCGGAGCCTTGCCAGCAAAGTTGGTCGTTCTTCTGAACGGGCCAGGTCACCTGGCCAAGGCCGTTGATGGGGCCGCCACCGATGTTAGGCTCGGTCCCGTTACCCTCAATCCAGTCATAGTTCCCTTCCTTTACCTGGTAAACTTTGAAATGGAATGTGACAGGCCAGGGTGGGTCTAGAACTGGCTGACCTGTGGTTGTGTTGTCCCAGGCGGCTCCGAGTGTAGTCACCAACAGGCGTGCTCCGGTCAGGTTCAGTCCACGTCCAGTGAGTGCGGCCAGGTTATAGCGGAAAAGGGCCCACTCGTAATCGTTGACCTTCTGCCACCGAGTTCCCAATCGTGCCTCACGCTCTGCTCCGGCGCCGAATCCGGATCCATTCCCTCCGGCGAGCTTGGCGCAATCATGCTGGTAGCCAACATCAGGCAACACACCTTGCTGGAATCTGGCCGGAGAGGATACTGGAGGAAAAGTATTTGTGGGAGTGGGAGTTGCAGTCGGAGGTGCCGGTGTTGGTGTGGGGGGAACGAAAGCAGAAAGATCCGCTCCTCCAGTCAAGTTGCCGCCACCATTTCCCTTGCCTTGATATTTTTCAGCAACGACGGGTGAAATGTCAAAAAAGTTATTCGATTCCTTGTCCCACATGCGGATATCTGCAAACACACTGCTATTGAAACTGGTGTTGACGAAGTCGCTGAGCGGAACACTTGCAATCGGACCCGCGCCACCATAAAGAGAACTGAATAGTGCCTTCAGGTTATCCGGGTGTTCAGCCCGGATGGCACGATGTGATGCGATCCCTTCCTCGACAGTGATTGAAGCCGGCTGTGAACCATAGGGATCATAGCGGAAAAGAGCATCATTCCCATCGACATCAATCAAGTCACGGATCACAATTTTATCCTGTCCATTTTCCGGTCGATTGGTGAACCACACCATATCATTGTTGTTGTTCCAAAAGGTGCATCTTTCAGCTGTCAGATTCAGCCAGCAACCAGGATCTTCAATGATGATTCCGGAACCTGAACCCGTGGGCTGGGTGGAAATGATGCAATCTTTGATCGTTGTTTTGGCGCCCTGAACTCCATCAGTGAAGCGTAGTCCACCCACACTGAGGTTCACAAAGGCACACTCCTCGAAGTTGATAGTCGTATTACACTCAGCGCCATTGGTAACTCGTGCTCCCGTTCGAGAGGAAACCACCAAAACATTCCGGAAAGTAAATGTCCGGGTATCCGCGCAGTCGGCGACATCCCTCTCAATCCGGATGGCCCCGTTGTTGTGGTTCGAGTAAGCCATGACACAATTCTCGATAAGCACATTGAGGATCCCCTGGTTGGTGCTATCTCCGCTGTAAAAGGCACGCTGGTATGTTCCATTGGTTGAATCGGTTGGAACCGCACCCGAGAAATCCATGACAGCTCCATTCGAACCATCGTTCATCGTGAAAACACAATCACGAACAGTCAGGCTGACAACAACTCCATCAAAATCCTCGGAGTCAGCACCGAGAACCGAACGATGGATTCCTCCACCAGTAGTCGGAACACCAGCCGCTCCGACAAAGGTTAATCCTTCAACTGTGTAGTTGCCCTGACGCCGGAAGTACATAAAGTAGCTCCGGGTTGGATTGGGATCCATGGCAATAACTGGGGATTGTCCAGCTGCCGCCTTGATAGTCAGGGTTCCATCACCACCAGGTACTACAGCATCTAATGTGTCACTTTCCAGGAGACCAGTCTGCAGATCGGTACCCATCAGGTAATTGCCATTGTGAATGAGAACCGTATCTCCCGCGCCATTACCCCAGGTGTCACCACGTTGAAAATTCGCAAGAGCAGCACCAACCTGGTGGTAGTTGCTTCCGGCAACAAGCGCGACAGACGGATTGACTGTTACAGTTGCACTCCATGTTGGAAGGACCAACGCCAGTAATAAAAGAAGTCCCAGAACCCACCTTTGTAATATCATTGGACAACCTCCCTCACCGCTTTTCTAATCACCAGTCTGGTGTATCTTCCTCTCATTCTACTTCATTCGCGGCCTGAGATTGATTTCGACGATGGTTGATACAGGGTCGGGGACAATACCCTGCATATGAATCGTCAGTTGTTCCCCCGACTGGGCAAATTTCAGATCCATACCATCTGGAACCGAAACAACTGACTCAACCTGTTCCTTCAATGGTGACACGACGAGGTCTCCCTCTTTCCAACCCGTCTTTCCGAAGGGATTGACCAGCAAGTGAAGGTAAACCTTACCTGTGCTGGGATTGATGACATCATATCCCCAGGCTCCCTCATCAATTGTGTAGGGCATCGCATTCAGAATCGTGTGTTGTCTTGGGTGGAGCCAATCAGCGATTTTCTTGAGCGAGGGCAAGACAGTTGGATAAGATGTCCAATCCAGGTCCACCATACGGCGTGCATTGTTATTGGCAGGCTCCGCCAGGAGAGTGATTATCACCCGGCACCATTCATCTGGATCAAGGTATCCTCCATCTTTTCCTTCCACACACTGATACTTCCAGGTGTCCATGGGTTGATATTTCGGATTATTCCGGAAGGGAGGATCGGGTGGCCACTGCCCCCAGTAGGCTTCAGGGACACAATAAGCTCCATGAACCTCCAAAACATCCAGATCACCGACCTCCCAATCGCGAGCACGGACATCTGCATTCTGGAGGACCAGTGCGCTGGGATTGCTTGCTTTAATCAAACTATAGAGGCCGTCAAGCTCGAAATGATGTGGCCTGCCTTCACGGTACCTCTCATCATGACCATTATCGAACCACCAGAGATCCGGGTGGTAGAGGTGGATCATCTGTTGGATAGCCTCGTGTTTGAAATCCATATGTTCCTGGTCAGTGTTGGCCAAATCACGATGGTCGTTCAAATCCACATAAGCCCCGAATTTGAGACCTTTTGACCTCATGATTTCGACGAATCGAAGATGGTCTGGAGATGTCTCCAGTATCACTCGCCCGTTTGAAACGGAATACTTGGAAAACAGTGTGTAGGCCACCCAAGAATACCCAAGCCTGGTAACCAGATCCGCCTGCTCTTCAGGGTGATCGAGGAACCACAAAGGATTATCCGCATCTGGACTCAGTTGACGGTTGGGGCCATGGTGACGCAAGCCACCAATTCGGTTTCCGGTTTCGAACCATTCCTCGGTAACACGGGGTTTGACTAAAAGAGGGAGGTTTTTTTCTGCCCTGTTTGGAGGATTCGAAGAATCGGTAACCCTGACAAGAATATCATAAGTTCCTTGCGACAACGGTTTACCAAGTATTTCACCCTCCTCTTGATCCATCTGCAATCCATCAGGAAGCCCAAGCGCTTCCCAATGATAAGGTGGGGTTCCGCCTTGAGCAGTCAACCGGAATGGAGAAGCATTCGCATTATCAGCTTCGAAGTCGCCCCCTGGATTGCGGACTGTTAACCACACATATGGCTGCCCGCGATAAGCTTCAGGGAGCGAGTTTGTAGTCACTTGGAGCCGGTCTTGTTGAGATGGACCGTAGGGATTGTATTCGAGCCCAGAAATCCATGAACCCAGTTTATCTGTCAGGCCGCAGTAGTACCCCCAAAGGCCCCGTTTGCTGGAGGTCCTAAGCAGAAGCTGGTTCCAGCCTTTCTCCAATTGAATCTCCTCGGACCATTTGTCTCGTTCGGCTTGACTGGGGGTGTCGACTACTAGAACTGGCTTCTGGTTCAGCCAGACCTTGATTCCGTCCGTGGCTCCACAACGAAGAACCACTCCCTGAGAGACAGGACTCCAAATAGAAGTCACACTGAAGGCAAAATGCTCCTGCGTTTCAAGAATCGGTTGATCGTCATTGCCAGGCCTGAAAAAGGTGAAAAGATCGCAGTAATCATCTTGATTACGGTAATAGAGACGATCCTCGAAGAAGATCCACTTCCACTTCGAGATGGGTTGGGTCTCGAATGACTGCGCTTCGATGTTACTTCTTAATAGGTTTTTCTCGGCATCCACTACTTCTGAGGGAGCCAATGGACCCATCACCATCCATTGACAGATTCGTCTCGATATCCCAATCGTTTCAGTCTCACCCTCGGAGCAAACTGAAAAAAGGCCCAAAAACAAGGCGATCAAAACGATTCCCATCATACTCTTGGTCAAGAGGCTCCAACTCATTGAGAGTGCCATCATCCAATCAACTTAGGAATCAGCGCAAAATCACGCTTTTCCATCAATGATATACGAGTATAATCCAGATGGAAGTCAAAGTCAATGTCGATTTTTCCAGTCTTACGCGGGATCTTTCCTCCACCTTCGTTGGAGGCAGGATTTCGCTTGGAACCCAGTACTGTTTGAATCCCTGAAAGCGTTATCGGGAGGGCCCCAATGAGGACAACCCAACGGATCAGCGCCTGATGTTGGGCCGTGGATTATTTTGGTAGCCGGATATAAGCGGAGTAAAGTTTGATCTTTTCTGGGGAATTGCCCTCGAAGGATAATTTAAGGCGAATCGGCCCTTTGGTAGCCGGAAGAGTATTCAATATCCCCCATGAAACCGGAACCTGAAACCCCTGAACCTTGAGGGGTTGGCATTTTTCCCGGGTATATCCAGGGATCGGTTGGAAGTGGTTGTCCAGGATTTCTACGGCCAGGAAAGAAGAGTCCGTAACTCCCTCCACATTCAACGACAACTGGGTTCCCTCAGGGAGAGCCAGGATCGGGGCTGAAATCACATGGGGAGTAACCTCCCCAACCCATGTTTGTCCCTCAAGAGGATCGTTTACAGATGAAAAGAAACCAAACCTTTCATAATCCCAGTAAGCCAAACGAATCGAATTATCTCCTCCAGGTCCCCAGATTCCATACCAGGTCAGCGACTTACCATTAATGTTCTCAAGTCCTTGACCTTGGGAGAAGCGCGGGGGAGCTCCTAATGGATTAGATGCGGACCAGTCATCCTCAAAGGCTTCGATCAGGGGGAAATCAGGGATCGGTTCGCTGAAATGTAGGCCATCGCCGGATGTCACCAATCCGATGTTCATTCGCATTTCACGCCTATCGTTGCTGTTAAGTGGGCCATTCCACTGGCCGTAAAGACCCAGAATCACATGACCAAAATCCACGAGTCCTGCTCCCAGATGGACCTGGGGACCCATGTTGTAACCAAACAGGACTTCCCTTGGCGGAACATGATCACGACGGAAACCAAGGACGGCGGCGGTTGTCCAGGTTTCAAAATCCGCGGACAGGAGATTGATCATCACCCGTTTCTGAAAACCACGATCTGTTCCAGCATTCTGAGCGCTCAGGATATAATGCTCCCCCTTTCGGATCAGACCGGTTGGTTCGACACGCAGGTGAGTCACCGGATTCATAACGGAAGGAGTCCAATGTATTCCATCAGGGCTGAAAGCAGTGTACCCCTGATGATGACCTGCCGGTGGACCTATTTCACAAAACATTTTGTAGCGGCGGTCGGGATTGGGGTCTTTCGGTTCGTGGATGACATTACAAGACATGGCGGCCCCACCCCAGTCAAGGTCGACCAGATTGTTCTCCCGGCTACCCGCATATTCGACCAATCCCAGAGCTGGCTTAACCCAACGGCGGCCATCCACGCTAAATGCATAACAGATGCGGTAGTAAGTGGGAGACTCAAAGCCCTTTCCGAGATACCACATATGAAGTTTGTCTCCAATATGAATCACGGTTCCATAGAAAGCGACACCAGCAGCATCAGCAGGACCTGGTCCTGGCAGGAGAACAGGAGAATCCGGATCTTTTTGGGCTTTCACCAAGCCGAGCTGGACACCATGCCGAAGGGGCAGGCTAATTCCATCAAAAGAAAAAAGAACAGCTTCTCCACGCTTTTGTACGGCGGGATCAGACAGATCGATGAACCCTTCGGCAAAGGTGGGGATAGGTAAAGGGATGAACAGGTGAATAAACAGGATGGAAGCACAAAAGGAAAGAGGTCTCATGAAATCTCCATGGAAGCGGTTATGCCTGCGATAGGAGGATCATCCTGAATGAGTAGCAAAGACCCCCAAGGTCGATTGCCGCTCAATAATGGTCGCATTAAGCATGACTTGACGAGGTTTGGAGTCGGGAAAATTGATCTTATGAAGAAGCAGTTCAAAGGCGGTCCGGCTGACATCCTCCGCTGGAAAGGCAATGGCCGTGATGGAGGGACGGACCGCATTACAGATGGGGGTCTGATTGACACTAACCACCCTGATATCCTCGCCCACCTTGAGGTTCAGATCCTGAATGGCCTGTAAAGATTCGAGTAGCTCATGGTCACGTGGCACAATGATACCGTCTACGGTACGCCTTGATCCCAAAATCTCGGTGACTCTGCGGTAATACTCCCCAACAAAGGGGCTAACAGAAACGATCTGGTCATCGAAACGAGGTAATCCAAGGTCGGCCAATCCTTCCCGGAAACCCTCCACGCGCTGGTTCGAATACCAGTAATCCTGATACTGGCTACGGACAAAGAGGGCAAGATGGCGACAACCCCGGCGTGCAAGAAGGTGGACTGAATCAAGGAGTGCCTTGCGTTGATCAACAGAAACAGAACTCACGCTTGTTATCCCTTGGGAATCCTCAACCACCAGTGGAATACCCCTGGCGATCTCCTCAAGAATGGCGAAATCCTGACAGCGTGGGGAGACATAAATCATCCCATCGAGTAAGGCGATATCCTGTGTGAGTGATTGCTCCTCGGGACCCCGGAGATCATCACGTGGAATGATCATGAAGCGGTACCGGTCGGAGTC
>CAZORO010000172.1:7141-9872 GCA_964581845.1 uncultured bacterium | reverse complement strand
CCACCGCCAAGGCACCACCACTGCCTCCCTCTCCAGTCACTACCACAATAATAGGGGTACGTATCTCCGACATGCGCATCAGGTTGCGTGCGATTGCCTCGGCTTGTCCACGCTCCTCGGCGCCGATGCCTGGATAAGCCCCCGCGCTATCGATGAAACAGATCACCGGTTTCTTGAAACGTTCGGCAAACTCCATCAACCGTAGAGCCTTACGGAATCCTTCTGGGTTGGCCATCCCGAAGTTACGGCGGAGGTTTTCCTCGGTATCCCGCCCTTTCTGGTGGCCGATGATCATCACGCTCCGTCCCTCCAGGCTGGCTAAGCCCCCCACTACGGCGGGATCATCCGCGTATCCCCGGTCTCCATGCATCTCCAGGAAATCCGTGCACATCATCCGGATATAGTCGAGGCAGTATGGGCGCTCGGGATGACGTGCCAGTTGGATCCTCTGGTAGGGTGTCAGATTGTAAAAGATATCACGAACCAGCTGTTGACGCTTACGTTGGAGAGCATCGATCTCTCCGGCTACATCAAAACCAGTTTTCTGGTAATAGTCCTTCTGCTGCTGAATAATACGATCCAGCTCTTCGATAGGACGTTCGAAGTCGAGATATTTCATATTGTGAATATCCTTATGCCCAAGGGGTGACCAACCTGTGGGAAGCCCCCGCCCTTTAACCAAACCTGAATAGTATCAGCGGGGAGGAAGGGGTCTGTCAACGATTAATGTTGTTAGAGGCAGGTAGGTTGTCGCTCTCTGGGAGTGGCGATTTTTATCGCCTTGTGTCACTTATACGGTTATCTTTACGGCTCCGTGGAATAAGGGCGAATGAATTCGCCACTCCTAAACAGAAAAAAAAGGAGAACCATGACTCAAGACCGCACAAATTCAATGGACTTCGGGAAAGGAAACTCTTCGTTCGCGTCTTTGATGATTGTTTTCTTCACTGTCTTCATCGATCTGATCGGGTTCGGGATCATCATCCCCGTCCTGCAGCCCTATGCCCGTCATTTCGGGGCCTCGGACCTCCAAGCGGGTCTCTTAATGGGGGCCTTTTCCGCGGTTCAGTTCTTCATCATCCCGGTGTGGGGATGGTTGAGTGACCGGTATGGGCGCAAGCCAGTGATCCTGACCGGCCTTGCGGGCAGTTGTGTCTCCTATCTGGTTCTGGCGAATGCCCCGGATCTCACCACCCTTTTTATTGGACGGATCATGGCGGGGCTTTCGGCGGGGAACCTGGTGGCGGCTCAGGCCTACATCGCTGATATCACCACCCCTGAAACCCGGGCTAAGGGGATGGGATTGATCGGAGTAGCGTTTGGACTGGGCTTCATCCTGGGACCCGTAATCGGGGGGGGCCTAAGCGTCTACTCCTTCAGCCACCCCTCCTATGCCGCCGCGATCGCCTCCGGGCTCGCGTTTCTTTTTGGTTTGGAGATGTTGAAAGAATCCCTCCCCCCTGAACGGCGGCCACGTCACGCTCCCATGCGTCACCCCATCCTCAACATCTCCTATTTCCTCAAGGATCGGCCTGTCTTCCTGGTGATGACTGTGGATTTCCTATTCACTATCGCTTTTGCGATGTGGGAGACAGTGTTCGTGCTCTTTGTGGCGAACAAGGTTTATATCGGACTGGAGGAGGAACTGCTTTCGCATAAGGTGGGATATCTGTATGCCTTCGCGGGACTCCTGTCGGCTCTGGTTCAAGGGGGTGGCATCCATCAACTGGTCAAGAAGCTGGGCGAGAAGGTTGTTGTCCAGGCCGGATTGGTCATCCTGGTAGTGGCCTCGCTGGGATTTACTGCCTTGGATTGGTGGGAGGGAATCCGCGGCGAGGGTGTCTTGTTTCCGCTCCTAGCCTTAATCGGCCTTGGATCAGGGATGGTGAATCCCGCGCTCAGCGCGATGGTCTCTAAGCTTACCGGTCCCCAACGTCAAGGTGAAGTACTTGGAGCATACCGTGGAGTTGGCAGCTTGGCGCGTCTGGTAGGGCCAGTCGGTGGCAGTTTCCTGTTCGCCTGGGTGGGGCAAACCGCTCCTTTCCTGGTGGGTGTGGTGTTGCTGATCCTTTCAACGGTTCTCCTGAGAGGAGAGTTCCGGTATTGGAGCGAAACGAAGGTCTCCGGGACAAATGTGTAACCCTCCTCTCCCACAAGGAGAAGGGGGAGTACCCCCCTCGCCCATCGGGAGAGGGGGGCTGGGGGGGTGAGGTCGTCTTGGTTCAACATGGAACTCGATGTGATAGAGACCTGCCGTAACTGACTCATTCCGCCCAGCGTGATATAATCGCTATACCATGAAATACAACACGGATGTTCTAATTGTGGGTGGTGGCGTTATCGGTTGCGCCATCGCCCGTGAGCTCTCCCTGCATGGAAGGAAGTGCACCATTCTGGAACGCGGTGAACCCTGCCGTGAGGCTTCCTGGGCGGCGGCGGGAGCCTTGATTGCCCGTGCCCTCGGCCCAAATGAGGGTCCGCTACTCCAATTCAAGATCCAAAGCCTGGCGATGTTCAAGGCTTATTGTGAGGAGTTGACCAGGGAAACTCATATCGATACAGGGTATCGTGAGACCGGAGGAATTGACTTTCTCATCGAGGCGGAGGAGGCCGCCTCGGTGGATGAGTACCTCGAATGGCAGAGAATCGCGGGTGTACCAGCGGAGAAGCTGGTTGATAATGACTTGCACCGGTTGGAACCCAACCTGAGTCCCAGCATCCAGCTTGGTGT
>CAZORO010000172.1:4009-7131 GCA_964581845.1 uncultured bacterium | reverse complement strand
CCACCTTCACACAGGTGAGAACCCCTTGGTTCACTAAGGCGCTGCTCACCTCGGCGTTATCCCATGGCACGGATCTGCGCACCCACACCGAGGCCCGGGAGTTCCTTGTGGAACGAGATTGTGTGGTGGGTGTGAAGACAGACCAGGATGAGTGGCATGCCGGAGTAATCATTCTTGCCACCGGGGCCTGGAGCACTCAGCTGGCGAGACTCCTCGGAAAAGACCTACCGGGTGTCCCAGTCAAGGGACAGATCATCCTCCTGCATGACCGTTCACGCCCCATCCGGTACATTGTCCACCATGGCAAGACCTACATCACACCACGCGATGAGGGACGCTTGGTGGTGGGTTCGACCGAGGAGTGGGTGGGTTTCCAACGGGAGAACACACTGGATGGCATCGCGGGGTTGCTTGCGCGTGCAAAGGAGTTCTATCCCTGCCTGGGCAAGGCCTCAGTCGAGCATGTCTGGCATGGGTTCCGTCCACTCACCTATGATGGACTCCCCTTCATCGGGGCGATCACTGGTCTTGAGGGCTTTCTCTGCGCCACCGGACACTACCGTAGCGGGATCATCCTCTCGCCACTCACCGCCAGGGTAATCAACGAGATCATGGATAAAAAGAAGCCTTGTTTTAATGTGAAATCCTTCTCGCCGGACCGTGCGGTGGGCTTAGGTGAGTTGGACCTTACTCCCCGCACCGACCTGCACTGAGGTCCAGGATTGTTGACATCGGTCCCTTGGATGTACAGAATCTATGGATGTGAGCCGGGATAGCTCAGCTGGTAGAGCAACTGATTTGTAATCAGTCGGTCGTCGGTTCGAGTCCGACTCTCGGCTCCACTCCAAACTCACCTCCAAATCAAGACTTACGTACTGGAAGCAGATAAACCGTCCCCCCCCCCATTTCCGGCTGGTTTCCACCCCGGTTTGGAACATTCCTGGAACATTCTTAGAACACGCAACGCAATACCAGAATGGCCCTGTGAGCGCTCCATACCCGAAACCGGATTCAGGCGAATGCCTGACCGGTCAGGACAAGCAACGAGATTAATCGTTGGCCGTGGAGAGCCGTTCTCAGGTCAAGCCGTTTTTTATTAGTGGATAAGAAATGAGAACGTCTCTCACGGCTTCATGCGGTTTCCAAGACAAAAGGAGATGAGTTCATGATGGAAGGAGAATCTTCAGTCCCGCTCAAGGCGGGTTCTATATCAGTGGCGGTCTTCCCGGCTAACAATGAGGAAGGCAACCTGAGCACGGACGTTTGTAGGCGGCAAGGATGGCCAGTCAGTGAAGTCAGGGTTGGGTGTGAGAACGAAGGACAACGTTCTGAGGTGACCACTTTCTTCAAGACGCTTGGGTTCGAGACCGTCTCGATTCCCTCAGGGTTAAGTAAGCATTCGGGGGGTGGGGTTGCGTGTGAGTGACCCCGCCCCCGTGGTACAGTTCAAAACAATCCAGATAAAGGAAAGGGAGATTAAACGTGATGAATGAAGCACTCTATGGGCTTATAAGCGCATTCTTAGGAGCACTCGGTCCAGTTCTCATGGTAGGGATTCAAGAAAGATCTAGCCGTAGAACCGAAATTGTCAAGATTGCTGTTGAGGCGGCGTTTGAAAAGTTGAGACATTTCCTGGAAATAAGGCAGGGTATGGAGACCATCTTCCATTCTTTGGGAGAGGCTATCCTATCAAATGCTGACCTGCTTGAATCCATCCAGGAGGGAACCATTTCACCAGAGAAGTTCCTTAAAGACCGCGCGCGAAATGGAATACCTTTAACAAAGTAATTTTAAAGGAACCTCTGACACCGGAACAGAAGCGAAGATCCCTGCATCCATCAGGCGGATATACTGGTGGGGCAAGTTCGTATGATTAGATCACCATGGTATCCGCTCAGGAAATGAGTAGTGTCCTACTTTGCTCTAAGCCTCACTTTTGGCCATTAGGCTGGATCTGTTGGTTCCAATTGCTTGGCCACCCGGGTCCCTTTTGTTTGACCGCCACCAGATCCCTTCAAATCCTTGATCACCCGCCAAACCCTACCTAATGCTACCCCCCGCATCCTGACCCCGAGCACACCTCGCGTAGAGGGGATTCCACGGTGCGCCATTGTGTTCCACAGCGTATTTGTGGGTGGCGGTGAAATTCATCTCCACCAGCACCCAGTCGATCTAGGTGTAGCGGCTCGCTGCGATGGAGCACAACCAGGAGGTCAGCCGGAACGTGATCGAAAAACTGGCCACCATCGCGCTTGAGAACCAAACTGTCTGGTACGAGACGTTCGCCGTGCAGGAGGGCTGACCGGAATAGGACCTGATCGGCGCTAAGATGGCGGTCCGCGACCGGCGCACCTGGTGGTAAAGGGAAGCGGGTCGTACCCCAGGCAGACAGTCTCTCGAAGAGTGGAATGGCCACCTGGAAAGCGTAGCAATGCGCTCTCCAAACTTCTATTGAAGGGGTCCTTCCGACCAGTCATTTTCATGGCCCCGGTTTACTTCCTACAGCCTTTTAGTATCGTTTTTCCGGCTTCCAGAATTGGGCTATGGGATTTCAATCTCACAGCGCCCTCATTTCGGCTCCGCGTGTGGGAGTGGAGAATGGTGGGATTGTCAGCAACAAATCTCTCTTCCGAAACTGCCACGAAACATGCGATCGGTGCAGTGGACGGTGGGCGTCAGAAGCTGCTCGATCAGCAGCGTCAGGCCTCCCGCTCCCGCCATTACAGCCGCCGCACGGAGGAGACCTATTGCCATTGGGTCAAGCGGTTTTTCCATTTCCACAACCTGCGCCATCCGGAAGAAATGGCCGAACGGGAGATCAACGCCTTTCTGACAAATCTGGCGGTCCGAGAGAAGGTCGCCGCCTCGACGCAGAATCAGGCACTTTCCGCTCTGCTGTTTCTCAATCGTCACGTCCTCGGCCGTGAGATCGGCGACCTCGGCGAGGTCATCCGCACCCGCAAACCCACCCGATTGCCCGTCGTCATGACGCGCGACGAGGTGAAGGCCGTGCTGGCGAACCTGTCCGTCAACAAGTGGCTGATGGCCTCGCTGATGTACGGTGCGGAGCTGCGCCACATGGAATGCCTGCAACTGCGCATTCAGGACCTCGACTTCGGGCG
>CAZORO010000172.1:3068-3993 GCA_964581845.1 uncultured bacterium | reverse complement strand
CCGCAACGGCACGGGCGTCAAGAGTCCGGTGGACGATTTGTAGAGGAGGACAAAAGGTGTCGTATATTGAAACTACATATCTCCCCGTGATCTTTACAGGGCATGACATAATGCTCTGCAAATACTCGTGTTACAAGAGAATCGCCGTAGGGGTCTTAGACCGAGATATCGCGGCACAAAGATGTTCTCCAGAAACGATATAACCAATGTTAGGCTGCATCACGCATGTGAAATCAATGTCAAGTGGGGAATGTGGATTCATACGCCGTGTTGGAAATTGTGTGGCAAGTAATAATGCAAAAGGAGAAAAATGATGAAGAACAAGCGAACACTAATACCTGAAGGATTCACGAGGCGAGACGCTTTGAAGCTCTGTGGAGTGGCGGTGGGTACTTTGGCCACTGGAAATCCACAGAGCGCTTTCGGAGCAAACAAGGAGTTAAAGATGACTTTCCCTAACGAATCAGAGTCCCGCATTGCTCCCCTGTCTACCAAGGCTTTGAGCCCCGAATGTTTGGAGATTTTGGCGCGGCTTCCAGGGAAGGGTCTCCAGGGGGAGGGCTTTCCGTACAATCTCCTCGGCATTCTGATGCATAATCCGGAAACCTTGGAGCCGTTTCTCGACTACTGGGTGACGTCAAAAGCAAAGATGGGGCTGTCGGTCCGCGAGCAGGAGTTGGTCATCCTTCGCATGGCTGTTCTCTATCGCAGCGAGTATGTCTGGAAACACCACGTCAAGGTCGGGAGGGAGTTTGGCGTCAACGATACAGAACTCGACGCTATTCGAAACGGATCCTATGCGGCGTTCTCTGCCGCGCGGCGCGCGATGTAGGTCAGGCCGCCCGCGCCGGGCACCAGGCCCACGCCGACTTCCACCAGGCCGATGTAGCTTTCCATATGCGCCACGCGGCGTGCGCTGTACACA
>CAZORO010000172.1:0-3058 GCA_964581845.1 uncultured bacterium | reverse complement strand
GAACTGACTGACGCCTTCATGAACGAGCGGTCTCTTTCGCCGGCATTGTGGAACCAGACCAAGGACGTTCTCAGTGCAAAGGACTTCGTCGATTTAATTTCCCTGGTCTCTCAGTACGTTCTTTTTGCACTAAATAATGTCTGTCTGCAGGTCCAGCTCGAGCCTGGAGTGGCGGATCTGCCGGGAATCGAGGATTAGAGGTTAGCGAGAATCGACAGGCCGGATGACTGGCTATGCGACTTTTGAGCATCGGAGCCTTGCTTTCGGCCCTCATCGATGATCTTTGTTGTTCGCCTGGCTGCGCATGAACAAGGGACATGTATGACACGCGCTTCCACCAGTCACCGGCCCGAAATGGAAACTTAGCCAGAACACGGGCATCTGCGTGCCCCAAAAGCTTGCTCTGGCGGCTGAACTGATCCATGATGACCAGAACATCTCACCCAGGGGGAACATGCAAACAAAGACGGGTGATCCGGACTCTCAAGAATCGGACTTCTTAGTCGCGAGGTAAAGGATGGTATGAAGCTGGAAAAAACATTGAATGATGCACGCATGACCGTTGTGCTCACTGGCCGACTCGATGCCGGTACGGCTCCTGTTCTTGGCGAGTTGGCCGACAGCCAGCTCGAGGGTATTGCAGAGCTCGTCCTGGATTTTGACGGTCTTGATTATGTCTCGTCAGCCGGGCTCCGTGCCATTTTGAGCGCACATCAGAAGATGAGGGCAGCCCATGGAAGAATGGTAGTGAAGAATGTGGGCCCGATGATCGCCAGCGTTTTTGAGATGACCGGCTTTGACAGCATCCTGACTTATGAAAGGAAGCTCAGGCAACTGTCAGTCGCCGGCCTGGAGATGATTGCGAAGGGGGCCAACGGCGAATGCTACAAGGTGGATGACGAGACCATCCTGAAATTGTATTACGACTACGCAGACGAAGCCTCGGCTGAAAAAGAGAAAAAATTGGCGAAGAAGGCCTTTGTGGCTGGGATTCCAACCGCGATTTCCTATGAGGTAGTGGTGTGCGGCAACCGCAGGGGTGTTTTGTATGAATTGCTGAAAGCAGAGACCCTCTCAAAATATGTGGAAAAGAATGCCCATCGCCTGGATGCCGTGGTTGAGATGTATGTCGGCTTCTGCAAGCAGATTCATGCCATTGCGGGTGACCCTAACACGTTTCCGGATGCCGTTGCACTCGCTTGTGGCTACATCGATGTCTGTGATCTCTTCAACGATGGCCATCGAGCGGCTCTCAAGGATCGCCTGTTGTGCACTGAAAGGCACAATACGCTTATCCACTGGGACCTTCATCCGGGCAATATTATGATGCAGGGGGACAGCCCCTGCTTGATTGACATGGGGGACATGGCCATTGGCACGCCGTTTTTCGATCTGGGACAGATCAAACAAGTTTTGCATTATTATGCAGGCATGGGTCTCTGCCAGAAGCTCATCGGACTCGACGACGCGATCGCACTTCGCATGTGGCCGAGGTTTGTCGCGAGCTATTTCGGCAACCCGGCCCCGGAGGAGTTGGCGGTGATTGAGGAAAACATCAATTTTTACAGGGCAATCAAGAATGTGTTCCTTTATCTGAGTGGCAGCGGTGGCGAAGCGATGCGTTCAAGACGCAAGGATTTCATCTTCCAGATGCTTCCCAAGGACATCACGGAATTGAGATAGGTTCCCCCGCCTATCTCCTGCGTAAATCCTAGCGCGAAGGCGGAAAAATCCTCAAACGGACCGTGGCCAACCTCTCTCAATTACCGCCCGAACAGATCGATGGCATACAGCGGGTGCTGCGCGGCGAAAAACTGGTCCGACTGGAGGAGGTCTTCTCGATCCAGCGGGGTGTGCCGCACGGTGGCCAAACCGCGGTGTTAGATGCGTGACATGATTGAGTACATAGACATAGATCAGACGGACAGGGACCTAATCCGGGCCGCATCGCAAGTGATCGAACGGAACTACCTCGATCCTCGGCACACGGTTGGCGCTGCCGTGCTCTGTTCCTCGGGCAAGGTCTATGCTGCGGTCAATGTTGACTCGTGTGGCTATGGCCCATGTGCCGAACCCATCGCCATCGGTCGAGCGATTTCCGACGGGGAACGCGAGTTCCAACGTGTTGTAGCCGTAGGCGGGCCCTCCGAGCCACATAACGTGATGTCCCCCTGTGGGAACTGTCGGCAACTCCTGTTTGACTACGCCCCCGATTGTTGGGTGATTCTCACCCATCAGTCGGAAATCGTGAAGGTCAAGGTCCGGGACTTGATCCCAGATGCGTACAGCAACTTTGAGTAGGGGCATCCAACATCGGATTCATGGGTCTGGCTGAATCCGGCTCCATGGTGTTGGAAGTTCCAGCTCGCGCGATTGCTGGTTCAGCCATGGACTTCTGGCAGCGCCCCCTCACCGACTTCGGTGTGACTGGCCCTGATCAGGGCAAGGGGGGAAAGTATCTTCTGGGCGGGACGGGGTAGAAGCCGCCGCCGCAGTTACTGGAGGAAGTGCGAGTCGTCCGCTCGTCTACGTTCGGTATCGGTTTCTTCTACCGCGCACTCGACGCTGTCAATAGTTGCCCATGATTGAGCCAATAGTAGTCGGCCGGACTGATCCACCCAAGTGTGGCTGTTTTTTTCTACTCTGGCAAAGGTAAATTGAGTAAGGAATCTTCGATATGACAAAGGAAGACGTGAGGGTTGCGGCGGAGACGGGCTTTTTGACGGCTCAGATTCCGCCCTTGGTCGAGAGAGGTACGAAGTTGGTACCATTCAGTCAGATGCCGGGGACGTAATTGTTTGTGATCAAGGGCGTGAATTCGAGATGCCAGACCAGCGATCATGTGCACTCAGCCACGCAGGACCCGGGATGGAGATGATTATTTTGTGGATACGCTAGAGCCATCCAAGAAGTATGAGTATGCCGTTTTGGTGACGTCGTTGGAAGATGAGCTGCTGACCGTGGCGCAGCATTATCGAGACCGTGCGGATGCGGAAAATAGTTTTGATGAGTTGAAGAATCAGTGGGGCTGGGGAGGCTATACGACGCAGGATCTGGG
>CAZORO010000171.1:0-9872 GCA_964581845.1 uncultured bacterium | reverse complement strand
CGGTAAACCTGGGAGCCCGAGTGGTTCCTTCTGGAAAACGGAATATCGGCGCGACCCGTAATGTGGGCGCGAAAGCTGCCGAGGGGGAGATTCTCCTCTTCCTGGATGCGGACACTCTGATCAGCTCCGCGAACATTGATGAGGTTCTCGATGCGATTGGACAAGGCGCTATCGGCGGTGGCGCGCCAGTAGATTGGGCCGAACCAGCATCAGCCATATTCAGATTCTTTGCTAAAGTTTGGAATACCTATTCGCGCCTGACAAAGTCTCCCGCGGGATCTTTTTTCTTTGCATGCAAGGAGGCTTTCGAGAGGGTGGGTGGCTTTGATGAGGAGTTCTTCGTGTCCGAGGAGATCCATTTGGGGCGGAAACTGAAACGAATCGGACAGGTGACCATCATTTCCACTCCCGTGCGGACATCACCCCGGAAGGAAAAAGACTTCACGTTGAGGGATCACTTGCGTCTACTGGGACGGATGATCATTGCCCCACGAAGAACATTCATGGAGCGGACTCACTTGGACATTTGGTACACACGCCGGGGAAATCATGTTGAATCCTCCCCTAACTCGACGGAGGAACCACGTAAAGCATGACCGCCAAATAATGACAAGCACTGCCAGCCATCACACACAGATGCCAGAGGGCATGGTTATAAGGGATCCGTTCCATGGTAAAAAGCAACACCCCTCCCGTGTAAGCCAAGCCCCCCGCCAACAACCATAACACTCCCGAAACTGGGACCACCTCGAGGGTAGGATGAATCGCAAGAACTACCAGCCAACCCATCATCAGGTAGATAAGGACAGACACAATTCCAAAACGGTATTGGGTGAAGACTTTGATCGTGATTCCCACCAGTGCAATGGCCCAGACCGCCATGAAGAGGGTCCATCCAATCCCTCCCCGCATGACGGTCAGAGTAAAGGGGGTGTAGCTTCCCGCGATGAGAAGATAGATGCAGGAATGGTCCGCGATTCGGAGCCCATGCTTGAGTTGTGGGCTCTTGACCATGTGATATAAAGTGGAGGTTGCATACAACAGCGAAAGGCTTGCCGCGAAGATAGAGCAACTCACAATATGCCAGGCATTCCCACGAAGAGCCGCAAAGACGATCAGAAAAACTCCGCCAATAATACTAAGGATCAGACCGAATCCATGCGTTAGGGTGTTGGCGATCTCGTGCCCTTTCGAAGAGGGACACTTGACGGCGGGACGGGTCAGTTCCTCGGTACTCATTGAGACTCCTTACTCCAGTGGAAAAATCACTTGTGAGGATCCAAATCTAACGGAGGACTCCATCTTCACGGACGACCCACCTCATTGAGAGTACACGAGTCAGACAGGTTTGGATATAGGGCGATGGAACCAAATCCCTTCATCCAACTTCTCCACAACTGCCGCCCCCACCATATCCCCCCACACATTGATCGTGGTACGGCACCGGTCCAAGAACCAGTCAATGGAGATAATTGCGCCGATATGGATGGGATCGAGGCCCACTGCCTCGAAGACAACCACCATGGTGACCAGGCCTGCCTCGGGAATTCCCGCAGCCCCAATAGCCGCCAGCGTGGCCGTCAAGAAAATCACCACCACCTCAAAGGCGCTTATCGGTACACCGATCGCCTGGGCCACGAATATGACAGCTACCGCCTCATACAGCGCGGTTCCATCCATGTTGATGGTTGCTCCAAGTGGACACACAAAGCTAGCATGTTTTCTTGAAACGCCCGCGTTCATCTCGACACACTTCAATGTCACCGGGAGGGTTGCCGAACTTGAGGCTGTCGAGAAAGCGGTGAGAAGTCCTTCACCGCACGCCTTGAGGTAAACGAAGGGGTTCCTGCGAGTAAAAAGGACAAGGATCAGGGGAATAATAATAAATCCATGCACAAGCAAGCCAATCTCCACAGTGAGGATATACTTCCCCAGCCGGGTCAATTCCGCCCCCAGATTCCCCTTCACCACCTCCTGGCCAACTTTGCTTCCCACCAAACCAAACACACCTATTGGCGCCAGAACCACCACCATCTGCACAAAACGCAGGATCGCCTCATTACAGCCTTCCGCGACTTGCAAGACTAGTCTTCCCTTCTCTCCTATCGTGGTCAGGATCGCACCAAAGATCAACGAGAAGAGGATGAGCGGCAGGATCTCCATGTTCACCATGGCTGCCACAATGTTGGGATGCACGATCCCGGTCAGAACATCATAGATGGAGAGATGTTTGGTTCGCGCCTGTTCTCCAGTAAGTTGATCCAGGTGAGAGATGTCAGCTCCAGCTCCTGGTTGAATAAAAAAGACCAAAGACAATCCAAGCCCAACCGCAATCCCTGTGGTCAACAGGTAGTAGAGGAAAGCAATTCTACCGGTCCGTCCCACATGACGGATGTCTCCCAGGTTGGCGATACCCGTAATCATGGAGAACAAGACCAAGGGCACCACGAGCATTCTCAATCCATTGATGAACAGATCACCCAGGGTTTTGACAATCCGAAAGCCATGGGTGGAGGTGACCTCCTCAAGGACTTTCACCTCGAATTCATCTGGTGACACTGGAGGAACAAATTTGCTGATCTCGATTCGTGCAATCTGAGCCCGGTTGCCCACCCACAAGGTCCCGAAAAGGACTCCCGCGCACAAACCCGCGAGGATGCCGAGAAGAAGGCGGTTGCCACCGCTGCCAGTCATTCGCTTATGGATGGAAGAACTTCCATCAATCCTCTCTTGGAGAGCCCTCGTAAACTCAGTGGAGCTCGAAGATTCCAGCGGCTCCCATGCCACCACCGATGCACATGGTCACCATTCCATAGCGTGTACCACGCCTGTGCATTTCACGCGAGAGGGTGGCGGTCAATTTGGTGCCAGTGCACCCTAGGGGGTGCCCCAAGGCAATGGCGCCTCCATTAACATTCACTTTGCTTTCATCCAGCCCCACATCACGCATCACCGCAATGACCTGAACCGCGAAGGCTTCATTCAATTCAACCAAACCAATGTCATCGAGCTTCAGTCCCGTTTTGGCAAGACCCCTAGGAATCGCTTTTACTGGACCGATGCCCATGATCTCAGGTTCCACTCCGGTCACCGCATAACCCCGGAAGGTGAGGAGTGGTTGCAGCCCAAGCTGGTGGGCTTCTGTCTGCTCATCACCACGGCGGCGGCGGCACCATCGCTGCGTTGGGAGGCATTCCCGGCGGTCACTGTCCCGGTAGGGCTGAAGGCAGGTTTGAGCTGGGAGAGAGCCTCAAGAGCCGTGTCCTTGCGCGGTCCCTCGTCTACGGTGAATTGAGTGATGGATTCGATGACCTTCCCATCCTTAAACTCCTTGGAAGAGATAGAGACCGGTACAATTTCATCCACAAACTTGCCCGTCTCGACCGCCTGGATGGCCTTCATATGACTCCGAAGAGCGAAAGCATCCTGTTCTTCCCGTGTGATCCCATAGCGTTTTACTAAGTTTTCAGCGGTAAGGCCCATCTCCACATAAACATCCGGCCAATTCCTGGCCAGATCAGGATCTGGCGCGAACTTCACACCGGTCATGGGGATGGTGGACATGGATTCGACCCCGCCAGCAACCGCGCATTCAATCGCGCCTGCTTGGATCCGTTCAGCCGCCAGAGCGATGGTTTGCAGACCTGAGGAGCAGAAACGGGTAACGGTCATGCCGGGAACCTCCACTGGCAGACCCGCCTTGAGCGCTACGATTCGTCCCAGGTTCATCCCCTGCTCACCCTCGGGCATTGCGCAACCCAGGATGACATCTTCGATCTCCTTGGGATCAAGACCGGGACAACGTTTCAAAGCACCCTGAATCGCGGTTGCGGCCAAATGTTCAGGACGAACACTCCTCAAAGCCCCTTTTCCTGATTTCCCGCAGGCCGTTCTCATACATGAGACAATCACTGCTTCGTGCATGAAATGACTCTTTCGAACAATCTCGTTGTTTAGTTTCTCAATGTTTTACCGGTATTGAGTGTGTAGCGTATTCTTTCTTGGGTCTTCGGCTGTCCACAGAGATGCAGGAAGACCTCCCGTTCGATATCAAGAAGGTAATGCTCGGTGACTTCGGTTCCGGAAGGAACATCACCGCCGCATAACACATAAGCCAATTTGCATCCGATATGGGCATCATACTCCGTGATGGATCCGGCCACCTGCATGTTCCACACGGCCACCTCCAGAGCGGCGATCCCCCCGGCTCCAAGGACGCGAACCGGTTTTTCACGCGGGGGCCTGTAATCTTGTTCGGCCAAAGACAAGGCCAGGCGTTTGGCATCATGGATCTGGCAATCCTTGTTCATGGACCAACTATCGTGATCACGCAGGATTCCCATGATTTGTGCCTCCCTTGCGCTGCCTGACACCTTGGCGGTTCCGATAATCTCAAAGATACGTTGAAAAAATGGAAGACGGTTAACCTCAAGGCCAGGAGGGATATGTTCCTGGCAACGAATCACCATCTCTTTAGTGCCGCCGCCACCTGGGATCAGTCCTAAACCCGTTTCCACAAAACCGATGTAGGTTTCTGCCGCAGCGTGAATCCGGTAGCAGTGGAGGGTGAAGTCGCAAGCCCCTCCAAGGGAGAGTCCATGCGGACAGATAACCACCGGTTTTGGGAAAAATTTCAGCCTCATGCTGGTGTTCTGAAAGCGAGTGGCCATGTGGTTAATTTCATTCCAATTACCCGCCTCCACGCCATGGAGCAACTGGGCCAGGTCCGTTCCCGCAGAGAAGCCGCTGCCTTGATTGGCGATGAGGACCGCATCGAAATCCTTCTCTACCACATCCAGGGCATGCTGCATGAATTGGATAACCTCATCACTCAGGATGTTCATCTTGGAGTGGAATTCGATACAGGCCACTACATCCCCCAGATCTACAAGAGAAGCAACTTCATTTTTGAGAACCTCGCGGGTGGGATCAGTCTTCACATGGAACAGTTCAATGACTCCAGGGCGTGTGGGAATCGGCTGATAACCACCCGTTGTAAAGTCGAAATAGGCCGCTCTTCTCTTCTCCACTCCATAAAATGAGATACATCCACTTTTAAGGAGATTCTTAACAAGCGCGGGGATTGATCTTCCCTCCGATTCGAGACGCCTGGTGACCTCACGGACTCCAAGTGCATCCCAAATTTCAAAAGGACCCAATTCCCAATTGAAACCCCATTTCATCGCATGGTCGATATTGAGGATGTCATCGGAGATGGATGGGGCGATTCCGGCCACATAGGCCAATGTGGCCGAAAGAAAACTCCATACAAACTCCCCTCCTCGGTCGTGTGAATTGACCACTACCTTGAGCCGGGAGGGGAGATCCTCGATGCGTTCGGCCATATCCAAGCAGGGGAATGAGACCTTGGTAGTGGGTTTATATTCAAAGGTTTGGAGATCAAGGACCTGTATTTCCTTGCCTGAGAGAGTTCCCGCTCGACGGTAGAATCCCGCTTGAGTTTTTTCTCCAAGGAGGTTCATCTCGATCATGCGGTGGAGGAAACCAGGGAGTTCTAGGCTACTGGCGGCGTCATCCTCGCCGAGGGCTTGAGCCAGATATCGTGAAATATTGGCCAGTGTATCAAGCCCGATGATATCCAGGAGCCGGAATAATCCACTCTTGGGGCGTCCGATAACCTTCCCGCTCAGGGCATCTACCTCCTCAACTGTGAATCCTTTCTCATCGGCCACCTTCAGTATCTTGGCCATTTCAACCACGCCGATTCTGTTGGCGATGAAGCTGGGGGTGTCCTTGGCAAAGACAATCCCTTTTCCAAGGATGCGTGTCCCTATCGTGGTGGCCCTCTCGATGATGGAAAGATCCGTCTCGGGTCCCGGAATCATCTCCAGCAAACGCATATAACGCGGTGGGTTGAAGAAGTGAGTCACAAGAAACTGGCGCCGAAGTGCTTTGGAGCGTCCCTGGAGCATTTCCCTAATTGAAATGCCGGAAGTGTTTGAGCTGATGATCTGCCCTGGTTGTAGAATCGTTTCAAGGCGGGCTAGGATGGATTGCTTGATCTCCACTTTCTCCGGAACTGCCTCGATGATCCAATCTACCTCCTTAAGCCGATCGAAGTCATCCTCCATGTTGCCCGTCTGGATCAGATCCAATCCACAGGGTTCAAACAGAGGCGCTGGCTTAGTGTGTAAAAGTGATTGGATGTTCTCTTTTGAGATGCAGTTCCTTACGAGAGGAGCCGACAGGCTCAATCCTGCCTTTTGCTCCTGGGAATTCAGTCCACTGGGAACGATATCCAGAACCAGGGAGGGGATCCCGGCATTGGCCAACTGAGCCGCGATCCCCCTGCCCATGACTCCGCTCCCAATGATCCCCACACACCTCAAATGTGTACTCATCCCTGGCCTCCACCATCTCGCGAAAAATTGATATTAGAGGGTGGGGAAATGACCGGCTACCCCTTCCCCGTGATTGATTGAAACGTTTTAATAGGCGGAATTCCAAGGAGGCGATACCCTATGTCCCTGTCTGTTGCTGAACTGAAGAGCCTGTCCTTGTATGAGAAGCAAACCTTCCACCGGACTGTTTCCACGGAGGTTTACCTGACCAAGGAAGGAGCGCTCTCGGTCTGCAAACTGCATGACAACTATCATGACATGGAGCTCGCGATTCTGGTCGATCCAGAAACCTACATCATCAAGGACATCGCGGTGACCATGAATCGCCATCCCTTTGATAGTTGTCCTGAATCCTATGGAAGCTACACGCGATTGATTGGCCTGAGAGTCATGGGGGGAGGAGTCCTCCACAAAGTGCATCAACTGATTCCAAGGGTGGATGGCTGCACACACCTTTATACCGCGCTTGAGGCCTCCCTGAGAGCACTTTTTATCGGAGCCGGTTATGAGGGCATCCGGGACCGTACCAGCATCACCTCCCGCGCGGAACACCAGGAAATGTTACGCCAATTGTCATTTACAAAAGACACATGTGTCAGCTTCCGGAACGATGGAAAGCTTCCTGATCCACCGGAGGTGTTCCTTGCCAAGCAAAAGGGATTGACCTAGCCCACAAGCGCGGGTAGAGTTCCCCGTTTGTGTCTAATCATGGAGATGGATGGATGAGCAACAAGACTCACTACACAAAACCTGGTGAAGTTCAATCCCAATGGTTTGTGGTGGATGCCACGGGCAAAGTCCTCGGACGGCTGGCCAGCGAGGTCGCCAAGATCCTGCGTGGAAAGCACAAGCCCACATTCTCACCAAGCGTGGATGTGGGAGACCATGTCATCGTACTCAACGCAGAGAAGGTGGCGGTAACCGGTAACAAGGGATCGGATAAGATGTATCGTCAGTACAGCGGTTATCCTGGGGGATTGAAAGAGACCTCTTTCAATCTACTCATGAAGAAACATCCGGAGCGGATTATTGAACAGGCGGTCTGGGGGATGCTTCCGAAGAATCGTTTGGGGCGTGCCCAGATCAAAAAACTTCGTGTCTATACCGGAGACACCCACCACCATGAGGCTCAGAAGCCTCAACCACTTGAGTTCTAATCGAGGAGATCGGGAATAATGCCTGTTGGAGAGTACAATTACGGAACCGGACGTCGAAAGACTGCTACAGCGCGTGTTTTCGTCAAGCCGGGCAGCGGGAAAATCATGGTGAATGGAGTCGAGGCTGACCAGTATTTTGGCCGGTCAGTTCTCTCCATGATTATCCGTCAACCATTTGATATCACGGAAACGAATGGACGCTATGATATCAAGGCGACCATCAAAGGAGGCGGCAAGTCAGGACAGGCCGGCGCGCTCCGCCATGGGTTAGCACGGGCCTTATGCGATCTCAACTTGAGTCATCGTGCAGCTTTGAAAAAAGCTGGCTTACTGACTCGTGATCCACGCATGGTTGAGCGTAAGAAGTTTGGACAGCGTGGAGCACGCGCCCGCTTCCAGTTCTCCAAACGCTAAACACGAGCTTCTCAGCACCCTGCTCAGAAACGGCAGATCCTTAATGGAATCTGCCGTTTTTATTTGATCCGGAGTTTCTCTTTATGGCTGTCTTTGTAAGCCGAAAGAAAGATCTTTCAGCTCACCCTCGATCCTCCGAGCTTCTTGGATGTTTCCATTGTGCTGAAGAATTGTCAGTGCCTCGTTCATGTATCTGCGTGCCTGTTCCAGATCGAAGAGGTGATCACGGTAGATCCGGGCCAGATTAAGTTGCGCCAAGGGATAGCTGGGTGTCTGACCTTCTTTTCGCGACAGGAACTTCTTATAACACTGGGCTGCTTCGGAAAAATCCCCCGTCTCCTCGAGTAACGATGCCAAGCGAAGAAAGGCATCCTCCA
This sequence comes from uncultured bacterium, assembly GCA_964581845.1. GTDB lineage: Bacteria > Hinthialibacterota > Hinthialibacteria > OLB16 > OLB16 > OLB16. The sequence continues at coordinate 1,562 of CAZORO010000171.1, read as the reverse complement.
GGTCTGGATCTGGCTTGGTGGACCCCCCCCCCCGCATACGGACCTCTGAAAAGTATTCCATACGAGCTTTATCCAAGCGCTGGCTTCCCTGGTAAACCCGTCCCAGTAAGTAATGTAAACCGGGGCGGTCATGATCCAGGGTATTCATGAAGAGTAAAAGCGATTCGGCGTTCGAGAGGTTCCCCTTCTCGATGTGAGCCCGTGCCTCCAGCAAGTACAGTTCAGGCTCATCGCTGAGCTCTTGAGCGCGGCGGATGGTAATGATGGCTGAATTGGGGTCCTTGCGTGCGTGAAGTTGTGCATGGGCAAGGTAGTAGTAGTAATCTCCCTCCCCAGGAACTCGATAGACGGCCCGTTGAATGATTTCAGCAGCCTTCCCAGTGTCGCCATCGGGAATACGCCCTTCCAGAACCGACTTCGCCACAAACACTTCGCGTAGAGAAATGTATCTCACCACCGTTTCGTGGAGGCACCATAACGAGAGCGGAAAAAGAATAAGCGCGGTAATCAAAGACAACGCTCGTTTGCCCATCCGCACTTGGTTCGAGGGTGAGCGGCTGTATGCCAGACTGGCTCCCAGCAAGAGAGCCAGGAGATAGACCTGGGAAGGACGATGAAAGGGTAAGTCAAAGAGGCTTCCTCCCAACGCCGCCCAGAATCCAGAGAGAAGTCCCATCCTTAACCAACGATCCCGCCGGCTGGGAGCCTCATCGATTGCGGTCAGCGCGATGACCTGGCTCCAGGACAAGAAGAGTAAAACCAATCCCAACCCCACAATCCCCCACTCCACAAGTATTTGCAGGTATTCGTTATGGAGATGATTTGCTCTGAATGAATGAAGACGTGCCACCCTGCCCGCGAAGAGATCAGCATCCTCGCCTTGAAGCATCTTTCCAAGTGTCTCGAGGAACTGGTTTTTGAACTGCCCCGCTCCTAAACCTATCCAAGGATGTTGTTCCCACATTCGGAACCCGCACTCAGCAAGTAAGGCCCGAACCGCGATAGAATCCCCTTTAAGGGAAAGAGTTTCGATCCAGTGGTGGAGATAGGTTCCCTCCTCTGGGCCAGCTGATTGGTCGGCGAGTATCCATCCCACCAGCAACACGATGACCACTAATAAAAGAAGCGGTCCGCGTAACCGCGGATGGTCACTCATCCCCGGGGAGCGGGACACAACCTTGCCATGCTGGTTCCGCCACACCAGGAATAGCAAATGAGCTCCCCCTACGATCAATGCCAGAACAGCCCCCTTCGATCTCGCAGCCAAGATTGCGAGAGTAGTGGCCGAGAGGACACTCGTGCCCAATGTAATTGCGGCCCAGCGCGAAGAACTCAGGGTCCATCCCAACACTGGGAAGAAAGCGATGGCCAGGTATCCAGCGACAAAGTTCGGATTTCCAATTGTCCCGTAGATCTTTTCACGGAGTTCTTGTCCTAGAAGATCGATCTCTCCCGTGAATGATATCGGATTAAAAACAAGTCCTGTCTGGTTTTGAACAATTTCCAGGAAGACGATGCACACCTCGGCGGCCAGGGCTACCAACATGGCTGCTGCAAGCATT
>CAZORO010000170.1:0-9886 GCA_964581845.1 uncultured bacterium | reverse complement strand
GGCTTAGTTCAACAAATGACGGTAATGCTGGTTGGATAGAGGTATGTGATTCCCAAGGTACTGGCAGAGCAACGGTAACTGTCGATACGGCTGGCGGGGACGGAGTTGTCTATCTGAAGGGTCCAAACGGTAAGGCCAATTTGTTGCTCCAAGGAACTATCAACAATCCGGATCACGGCTATGTGGGGGTGTATGATTCACAAACGAATGCCCAGGCCCAGATGTATGTGGATACGTCTGGGGAAGGATGTTTAACTCTATATGGTCCGAATTGCAATACTAATATTTACCTTTCTAGTTTGGCTGACAATAACAATTGTGGTGCTATCGGTGTATATGATTCTCAGGGGATTCGCAGAGCCGGGGTGATGGCGAGTTCGAAGGGAGTAGGAGTCATCACTTTGTACGGGCCGAATGACAAACTGAACGTAGGCCTCGGGGCCTCGTCTGCCAGTGATGATAAAGGTTATATTGGGGTTATGGATCAGTATGGAAATGTTCAGGGTGCTTTGTATGTGAATTCGGCAGGTCAAGGAGTTTTGTCCGCAGACATAACGAAAACGGTCTTGGATAATTCGGTGAAGAAGGATACAAACGTTGTATATTCGAGCTTAGCCACCTCTGAGCCGATGATCTGCCATCGAGGAGTTGTCCGATTATTCGAGGGACGCGGCATGATCGAGCTGCCTGAGCATTTTACTGCAAATGCAGCTACGGGAACCCTAACGGTGCAATTGACCGCAGGTTCTCTGGAATCCAGAGGGGTTGGATTCGAAATCAGGGACAACAACCGGATCGAGGTATGTGAGCTTAACCATGGAGTTGGAAGCTACGACGTACACTACTTGATCCACGCACGTCGCTCGGGATTCGATGATTTCGAAACAGTTGTCTCAGCGATGGATGTCAGGTCGATCTACGGTGATCCCGAATTTTCAGACGCAGCGTCCCATTCATTTCCTTTCTCGGCAAATGCTGCCGATCCAGAAGAGCCTCACCGCCGCGAAGACTCTGTGCCACAAGGCGGATTAGTTGATATAAGTATGGAGAAGTAGTCAGAGCAGATATGACTGTCTTACATTAGTCCGAAGTTCCTCCCCACCAGATATCGTAACCCTTAGATCCTAAAGGTATTAGGTATGGGATCAGCGTTGGCTGACTGGGTACATGCGCATCAGTTCAACCTAAAAACCGCACTTGCTGATTATATTTTTAGTCACTACTGTCCGGTTAAACTTTTTGGATGTTGATCTAACCCACTGAAGAATATGAACTTACGAGCACTTTCGACCGTATTCGACTTCAAATCATCGACAGAATCTGACCATGTTCCATCCACTTCTGAGTGGAAAGGGCTGGCAGATGTTCTCTGGACGAACCATCTTCTCCCAATTGTTGGACTTCTTGCCGCAGCACGAGTTCGACAAATGCGTGCGCCGTTATCGTGGGAATCACCGCGCCCGCAAGTTTTCCTGTTACGATCAATTTCTCTGCCTGGCTTTCGCCCAACTCACTTACCGCGAAAGCCTGCGCGACATCGAAACATGCCTGCGAGCGATGGAGTCCAAACTCTACCACGCCGGTATTCGTGGCAGAATTTCACGCAGCACATTAGCCGACGCCAACGAGACACGTTCTTGGCAGATTTATGCCGACTTTGCCCAGGTGCTCATTGGCATCGCCAGAAAACTCTACACCAACGACACTTTCGCTGTGGAACTCGACCAAACGGTCTACGCTCTGGACGCCTCCACCATCGATCTCTGTCTGTCTCTCTTTCCCTGGGCCAAGTTTCGCAAACACAAGGCCGCCATCAAACTCCATACCCTTCTCGATTTGCGTGGAAGCATTCCCACCCTTGTCATTATTACCCCTGGAAGAGTTCACGACGTCAACATCCTCGATCAACTCTGCTTCGAGCCAGCGGCGATCTACATCATGGATCGTGGTTACGTCGATTTCGCCCGCCTCTACAGGATCCACCAGTCTTCGGCATTCTTCGTCACCCGTGCCAAAAAGAATATCAATCTCAGGCGTCTCTACTCGAATGCCGTCGATCGCTCGACTGGACTACAATGCGGGTGGTGTGAACTGGGTTGCCCGGTTGGGTGCTCCAGGCGTACTCGGTGGTCCCATTCAAACTAATGGAACCAAAATCACAATCGTTGCTCAAACGGCCGCGAATCGCGATACCATTAAGGATTCAACCAGTCCCAACCAACCGCCTTCCGTTGTCGTGAATTGGCCGCACTTGGCATTTGCTCCCACTCCAGCCCCAACTCCGAATCTCATTCTGTCAGGTCCGGTTGGCAGCGGACTCGGTGTTCAGCCCGCTCTACGTGGCACATTGTGGATTCGGAATACGGGTCTAGCTGACACTGGTCAGGTGAATGCGAATCTGGCAGCTGATATGGTTGCGCCGGGAAACTTCTTGATTCCTCAGGAAAATATCAAGATCACTCCGAAAGAGTTCAATCTGGCCCCCAACAAGGAGCAACAGATTAAGTTTGAAGTCTCTATTCCTGTCAATACGAGTTTCGGCGGGCCACTCGTTGTTCCGGGCCCAATACCCCCACTTCCCAATCTCACATACCAAAGTGCCGTGGTGGTGCAGGGGAGCTGTGTTAACCCACTTACTGTTGTTGGTCCTGGGGAGACTTCTTCACCCCCCACCTTGAAAGTTACTGTGGAACCTTACCGCGACGACGACCTGATCCGCCTTGGTTTCACCGGATTCTGCGAGGACTGCGCGGATGCCTGGCAGGCATTTTCTTTCCCAGTGGTCGGTGTAGACAATCCAATAGCACTTACAACACTGGGTTCAACATTGCACAATCAATTGGAAGATGACTTCGGCTTAGTCAACCAGGGAACAACACCCTTCCAGGCAGTGCGCTGGGATCCTGCCCGACGTACCAACCTTTCTTTCCGTCGCTACACACCATTACCAAAGGAATTTCTCGAACCAAATCCACATTCTTCTGGTTTCCCACCCAATATTCTTCCAGGTCAGGCATTCTCAATGGTTCGGCGGACTCGTGGGGATATCACAATGGATGGTTATTTCGTGGACCATGCGCCAAACCTTCCAGAAGCCAATTATCCCTTGGCTCGCTTCCCCAATTTGAATGGAGGTGACTACCGCGGTTCCTGGGATCTCACCTTCCCGCCACCGACCACCCCCTTGCCTGCATCTCCAGCACCATTCACGGATGCGGTCCATTTGCTTGTCGGAAATCCGTTCGCGTTTCCAATCCGTATTTACCAGCAAAGTGTCTTCAACGGGACAGGTGTTATAGATCAGATGAATGGACTGGAAGCCGGTGATATGGTCCGGGATGTACGGCATTACAATCGGTGGGTTGGCCAGCTGTTCCTCCAGATTCAGAACAGTCTTAATCTCCCAGCTACTTTCTCTCCATGGAATGGAACCCTCCAACCGACTCAGGGTTGCTGGGTGACCTTTGGTGCCCAGGCCAACCTGAATTTCGGTATTCGGTTCAACAGTCCCCCAGTTGTGAGTGACCAAACCCCATGGCCACAGATGATCGACTTCACCTTCAGCAAGAAGAAGAACAAGGGTGGTGTGGAGCTTCCTGAGGATCTGCGGGAGATTGAAGATAAAGCTGTTGTGTCTGGTTGGGGGTATCGAATTACAGCGATCAATACCGAAGGATTATCGCGAACATTAATTGTGGGGGCATATCCAGGCGCTTCGAATGGATATGACTCCTCGGATGTGGACTCCATGTTTTCCAATGATACTCGCCCCGAAGGCATGGACTTCGACTTCGTGATTGACCATCCGGGTTGGGGGGCCACTGGATTGTTCCTGCGTGAGATGGTGGATCCGGATGATGTACGTTCAGGCGTGGCTATCCCGCTGCAGGTTCTCTCATCAGTCAAGGATGACGTCACTCTAGTCTGTGAGGCTATCGGGACACCTCCTCGCCGTCTTGCTGCTACTATTTCTGAGGCTGGGGGATCTCCTCTTGTCGACCTTACCTCACCTACAGGATCGCTGAGTGTCCCGAATGGCTCCTCGGATTACGTTCTCACGTTGAAGACCTGGGCCACCTCAGATGTCAACCAGGATGATTCTATCAACAGCCTCGATCTTTTCGGCTTCTCCAAAGAATATGAGAAGACGGAACCGAAGAATCCCGCCGACTTGAATAACAACAACCAAGTGGAAGCCAAGGATCTGATCGAGCTCCTCAAAGTCATGAAGTAAACTGAAACTTCACCATGGCAAGTGTCATGTGCTCCTCGGATGAGAGAGACCGAGAGAAGCCCAGGCTGGTTTGATACACCAGCCTGGGCAGAGTTTACTCACCGCCCAAATTGGCTCATCCTCTTCTTAAGAGTCAGCCATGTTCATAAGACCGAGTATCCTGTTATTCCAGCCATATGCGTCAAGACTTGTGCGTTCAGCTTTTCCTCAGGAACTGACACTCGATGTGGATTCGGTTTTGGCAGTCATTCCGGTATCTCATCGTCGGCCCGTAAAGGAAGAGAGTATTGGACCTGTTAATATTTCTGGTGAAGAAATTCATATTCCAACACGGATCTACTCTCCGGAGCCAAAACGGCGCAGAGTGAACAAGCTAGGAGAAAGGAGTCGATCCATTCTCAGCTGTCTCTACACGCGCCACGCGAACGGTTATATTCGCGAGAAGTATTTGAGAGATCTCATCTCAGAAAAACAATCGTGGATCCCCCCATTTGTTCTTCAACTTGTTGGGGAATACGTTGTTGAGATCATTGAGGTAGTTGTAGCAAACATCGAGTGTGTGCGGAGTGACCCCTATTTTGAATTCATCGCTCAGAATCGCGAATTCATCGTGCTCACCAAGCGGCGTATCATCAGCTACTGGCATCGTTACTATAGATACAGATGCCCACACTTTTGCGATTATGCCGGTTTCAAGGTCTTTGATGCCCTCAATCTGTGGAACCCTCATGATGCGAGGAGGTTACGGGGCTCATAGTAGGAAGCTCCCTTCGAAAATGCTCCCACAGAATAAGAGAGGCACCCTCACTGAGGTAATCAGTCATTTCCACTACCACTGCGAAATATTCTGGATGTGATGGACTAGGAGTTCGGGGAGTCCCTCACGCGTCCGGGTCAGAGGGTGCTGAGGCAACCGTTAATCGCCAGCAACCCAACGGACTGAAGTATAAAAATTTTGTAGTAAACTTTCCCACATCTCTCGTACTCCATATAAAAGCTAAAATTTGTGTGAGTGGAGCCAAAACCATCCTTTTGCAAGGGAAGAGTAAGTACCTTATCGTCGAATCGGTGTGAAATGTTCAGCCAGGTCAGAATGAATTCACCACCAATCTTTTATTCAGGTCGAGGGTTGTCACCATACTGCCCCAACGCTGCTTTTTATCCAATGATGTAAATGATGTAGAGGCTGAATTTGTGAAACGAGCCATTTCAGTATGAGTAAATAGTAAAGGTCTTTTAATAAGGTGGGAAGTTGCCTTTACGAAAAGGAGAGAGATCCCCTCAAAAGGCGGTAAACTTGTCTGAAAGGAGATAGTACCATGAAATTGTTGTTGCTCGTGTTGTTACAACTCTGTTTAATACTTGTTCCCAGCTGTGTGGCACAGGAGACAGCCGATCCTGCTGTTTCCTCATCGACTGTAGTGAGCGCCAGTCCTTTGACTTCCGAGGAAATTGTCCAAATTATACTCAAACCTAAGTTGGACGAATGGACGGACCAGGTCGGGGCTTTGGTCAGTTCAGGGGTCACCTCCCAAGATTCACAGGCCTTAGTCAAAGCGGCTTGGCTACAACTATTTGGTTTACGTTCTCAGGTGGATCTCATTAACGAAAGTTCTATGCTCTCGCCCGAGGAAAAAGAGGCTGCTCTGACACGCGCCAAAGCTCCCATCAAGGGGATCTTGAATCTCGCGGTCCAGATCTCTGCCTCGCAGGATGATCATAATCTGTTTGTATTGAGAATGATCAAATTGCTTTGCGATGACGAGCTGCTGGGCATCGGGGATAAAGCTCTAGGCGAAAGGGTTCAGACCACCATTGCAAAAGCTGAAACAAGGCGCGGCTGTAGAGACTGGAATCCCTGTTTACCTTGTGTGCATGGCTACAGTCTTTTGCGTGACTGTCCGATCTGTGCCCCACGTTGTGGTTGGTGGAAAGTGCCGTGTCCGAGTGATGGTGGTGGTGGTGGTGGTAATAATTGGAATATTAATGATTTCGGTCCTGAAATTCAATCCACTATTGTTCTTGGTATAAAAAATGGCATGGGGTGGCTCGGTGTAGATTTATTTGAAGCTAATGGCGGATTGCAGATCACAAAAGTATATCCTGGCTCACCTGCGGAAAAAGCTGGAATTAGGGAGTGGGATCTGATAACTGGGATCGACGGTTTTTCGACCGCCAATATGAGTTATTTTGAGTTCAATTCAAGAATCAGAATGGCGGGAGGATGGGGGAGCGTTATACTTCATTATCGACGAGTTCCACCGCCCGGTTTAGGTCAAGGTGGACCTTCAGTACTGCCACCCAATGTGTCATGGCCACCCAAACTACCACCAAGAGGAAATTTATACCGAAGACGGTAGTACAAGATTGGTCTCAGACTTTTTTCTAAAATGGGCGTTGGGGACCCAAACCATGAATAAGAGTAACAAAATGGCTGGATATTATTCTCCTACGATCGGGTGATAAAAAAGAGATGTGTTGTCCTATTCAGTGACCAACAGGGATTCCGTGTAAATGTTCTGAAAACTCACCAGGAGGCGGGCTTCAGCTGGCCGCCTCCTGGTGTAAGGAGGGGAGCGAATATGAAGCCACCTCACAATCCAACCCATCCCAATGGGTGTTTTAGACCCCTGGTAGGGATTACTGCTTTTCTTTTGTTGGTACTTCCTGCCACCTCATGCACTGCCGAAGGTGACGCTATACCCCGCCATGCCCGTGTTTTCATTTGCCGTATCCAAGGAAATGTTTTCATTTCAAGACAAGGTAAAGAGATCCCTGCCAGGATATGGCAAGAAGTCGTAGCTGGTACAATGATAAAAGTGGCTTCTGGCTCAGCTTTGGATCTTGGCCTTCCAAACAACACGTATGCAAAATATTCCGGGCCAGTTTCCATCCAAATCCAACCTAGCACACAAACTGGGGGTGTCGTCACCCTCCAGCCTCCAGGACAGGTGGTTCGAGGGGAACGGCCAGCACTGGAACCGACCACAGAAATGGTTCGCCAGGAGAGCATGCGCAAGACGGTTTTCTCGATTGATCCCGATTACTGGAGAGGAAAGCGCACAGACTCGTTTAGGTTGATTGCTCCGAAGGGGGTGGTCTTTTCTTCGACTCCCACGATCAGATTATTGGATCGAAATGCAAGGATCATGACGATGACTTTCTCCCCTTCAGATGATGCAAAGTCAGGTGCTTTTGCCTTTCTTCCTCCCGAGAGAATTTTTAAGTTCCCCACATTCCTTCAATTATTGAAACGGGGTGTCTCATACTGCATTCCTGAGATCAATTGCGCCACTTTTACAGTTCTCTCGTCGACCGTGGCATCAACCATCCAAAGGACTTTCGACAATGTAGGCCACGAACTTGCCGGGATGCCGGAGAAGCTCGCCCGAGTGAGCATCCTCCTTAGCTTGGGCCTGCCATGCGATGCATTAGATGTTATTGATGACATAGATCAGGAATCTGGGACATCGACATATCTACTCTCTCTTCGGAGGAAAGCATATACTGCGTTGGTTCACGACGTAACAAAGGAAATTCCAGGTCTGGATACCTTTATCAAAAAGATCAGGAAACGAGAAGACGCTCAAAGATTGCTCGAATTTTCTACAGTACGCAGCCAAGACGGAGGCTTTGAGTTTTCTCTTGGTGTAGTCTCAGATTCCAGTGTTGTTCCTATCCCCCCGGGGAATAAATTTATGTCGAATTTTAGTGTAGTCCTTGCAGCCAGGCTTCTCAGGGACCTTCTCAAAGATGAAGTGTTGGAACTGTTTTTGTTGGACTCCCGTGGAGGATTCAAATCTTTATGGTCTAATCAAGATAAATTAAATCATTACAAACAAGGAGAAATAATTTATCTTGGTGATTGGAAGCTCAATCCCATCGGTGGATTGGAATCGTTTATTCTCTTGGGGAAAAAAAATGGAGAACAAGGGGGTTTTGGAATTGAGATTTGGGAGGAAAGGGATATCCAACACTACTCAAGAGAAATCATTAATACGGGAACAGCTGAGCTTGGAGAGAAATGGAGCCAGCCTTTGAATGAAGTCTCCCGCACAGGATTAAAAGAGTTGGGAGGGAGCTGGGCAATCATTCGGATCGCACATATACCTTGAAATGAACATACAATGTTTATTCGATTGTTACCCTTGACAAAAGTCCTTTTTACCATCCTTCTGGCGACAAATATGGCTACGTCAGCAAGTGTGGATCTCTCTATGGTAAAATCCATTAGAGAACAAGCGGTTTCTGAAAGAAAAAAAGAGAATTACCGATGTGCTTTCGATTTGTTACACAATTCGCTCAAACTAGTCAAGGATGCTACAGGTACCGAGTCTATTCATGAAAGAATGATGATCCTGAAAGAGCTGGGGGTTGTCTATGGTATAATCCGTGATGACAATCCTAAAGTGACTCGGTATTTTGAGGAGGCATTGAAATATGCTCGTATACTTACTTCTACAAGAGAGATTGGAAATATCGAATTTAATTTGGGAATCCTTCGTCGGAAGCTTATTTTTTCAGCCCAAGGGAAACGTTTGAAACAACCTGCGCTTGTGGACTGCTTTCATTATCTGGACCAATCGCGAAGTCACTTAGAGAAAAGTCTCAAGGCCTACACGATAATAGACGACGCAACTTCCATTAGAGAAGTATTTCGAGAGCAATCCATACTGCATCAGATTGCAGGAGACCTCTATACAAATGAAGGTCCTGAAGGGGTCGAATATGCCAAAGAGGAATATTCTACTGCAGAGGTTTTTCTTGCTTCTGCTGAGGGGAAGACAGATACTCCTATTGTGGAGAGAGGAAATCTGGCGTTTCGGTGTGGTGACCTGACTGAGGCCATTAAGGTATATCAACAATGCCTTAGACGAAGTCGCGAGAAGAATCTGCGTTTGGGAGAGGCCCTGGCAAGTCAAAATCTTGGTCTCGCTCTTCTGGAACAATACCGCCAGAGACCTGATCATTCTATGGTTGAAGAGATCATTATGACACTAAGCCATGCAGCTGACCTTGCTGAGGAAACGCGTGGCAATATTGACTTTGAGTTATTCGGGAAGCACAGGTCAGGCTATTTTTCGGAGAAAGTATTTCTGCATGATCAACTTGTTGATTTCCTTTTTTCTCTGGGTCGATATGGAGAGGCGTATCAGTGGGTGGAAAGAGCCAAGGCAAGAAACTTTCTCGATCTGATGTCACAAACGGATAATGTCGATGGCGATTCAGATTATCCCACCCAAAATATCCTTCTTGACCTTCGTCGAATAATCCCAGAAGGGAACTACTTGATCGAATATTTTCTTTCGGACAATGGTGTTTATCGCTTCTTGATTGATTCGACAGGACTAAAGAATGCCAAGAAGCTTCCGTTCGAAACAAATGATCTTCTTCTCCAAGTTATAAGCGTGAGAAAGGAGTACTCGAACCCAAACTATGTATATGATATCCCTCGGAATGGCGAATTACGTACAGGAATTACATTCAGTTGGCAGTCACAATCACATCACATCTTCAGTAAGCTGGTGGGCGATATCTGGCCTGAAATTGAAAAAGCAAAACAAATTTGCATCATTCCTCACCATATTTTACATTACTTGCCATTTTATGCTTTGGTTGTAAAGGAAACAACAAGTGAAGAAGGGCTCAGTA
>CAZORO010000169.1:0-9960 GCA_964581845.1 uncultured bacterium | reverse complement strand
AATTGGCTCAGTACGATATCCCGCCCGGTCCACCATTAAATACTTTGGAAGAATTATGGCGGTTTCATGCCCACGGCATGAAAGCGCCTTGGCGAGACAAGCAGTGACATCCGCTAATCCGCCCGTCTTCGCGAATGGGGCGGCTTCCGCTGCGGCGATGAGTATTCTCAAAGAAGCCCTCCCGGATAATCAGTTATCAGTCAGTCACACAGCTTTCGCTGGGATACAGAGGGCATGAACCCGGTGTCTCTCTGTTCCATGAGATTACCACCGAGCCCTGTCCGGTGGAATCGGGTAGCATTCCTGGCTTCCCCTTGCCACAAGGGGCCAAACCGGAAATCATTTGAGGAATTACTCCTGGAGGTACCACATGACCAACCGTCTTCTCATTTCTCTCATTATAGTGGTGTTGTTATGGACGCCTGCCTCTCTTGTGTTCGCGGAGAGCTCGACACTCGCGAAGCTGGGACTTCCTCCTGATTCCAGAGTTTTGATTGTCCATGCTGACGATGTGGGAATGTGTTGGTCGGCTAACAAGGCCTCGGTGGAGGCCATGGAAAAGGGCTCCGTGACTTGTGGATCAGTGATGGTGCCCTGTCCCTGGTTTCTTTCCACGGTGAAGGCTTACAAGGAGAATCCGAAGCTGGATATCGGTGTGCACCTGACACTGACAAGCGAGTGGAAGCTTTACCGTTGGGGGCCGATTGCGGACAAGGGGCTTGTGCCCAAGTTATTGGATGACCAGGGTTATCTGTGGCATGAGGTACCGCAGGTCTATCAGTCAGTGGGGAGCGAGGTCAACCAGATCGTCACCGAGATCCAGGCTCAGATCGATTTCGCGAAGAGACTCGGTTTGGAGCCGACCCACATCGATTCCCACATGGGTACGCTCTATTACCGGGAGGACCTTTTCAAAGCAGCCTGCAACACCGCGCTGAGAAATGATATCCCCTTCATGGTGTTTGCCTACAAAAAGGAATTCGCAAAGGCTTATGATGAGATCCGGTTTTACACTCAGGAAACAGCCGATGAGCTGGAAACTGCTGGCTTCCCCTTGATCGACACCCTCATCATGGATGAGAAAGTTGGCAAAACGGCCGAGGAGGGCTTTCAAAACTACTGCGATGTCATCTCGAATCTGACCCCCGGCGTAACACTTCTTATCGTTCATCTGGGGGAGGATGGTGAGGAACTGAGCCATATTTGTGGCAGCCATGCACGCCGAGATCAGCAATATCGTATTTTTACCAGCCCGCGAATGGCCGACCATATAAGAAAAGAAGGAGTCCTCCTGATGGGCTGGCGGGAACTGAAGGAGAAAATCTGGGACATGCGTGACAAATCAGTTCAATCGGTCTTCTAAGAAGCGCATTGACCCCACAACCGCCGGATAGTATCCTAGAGATTGAAAAGTGAATGAAATTGACCGCCAACCTTTTGAAAATTCGAGGATCAGTGGTTGGTTTTGAAGTGTAATCAATGGAACACGGGATGGTTTTTTTCTGGAGGGGGCATTCTTAGAGACGTTGGAGGTGACCCAATAATGGTACAAGCCCCTTACAGGATAGCAGTGGCGATCCTGGTTATCAGTTTTAGTATGCAAGCATGGGCGGAATTCGGGAGTGTCCCTATCAGCCGTGACTCTGGGCAGAAAGCTCCACTTTATTCAGCCCCACCGGCCACGGTGGCAACTAACCCTCCTATCGCTAGTTCTTTTCCCACAACTGCCTCCATACCCACTAGCCCCACAGGGAAAAAGTGGCTGCAACATGAGTCTGGGTATGTGATCATGGTGGATGCCGGCCAGCCCATTGCTCCGGGCTTCAAGGAGATTCACCCCCCTGTTCAGCCTTCTCCATCACCTGCAATCGCGGTAGTCCCTTCTCCACCACCAGTTGTTGCTCAGCCCTCCTACCAAGCCCCTGTTCCCTCCACCTACACCCAACCACAAGCACCCGCGACATTCACGAATCCGGCGTTTACCCAACAGCCTGTGATTCAGGCAGCTCCCCCGGCGTATAACATGCAACAAGCTCCTGCGGTGGCATCAGCCGGTGTACCAGCGGGGAAAAAATGGATGCAGCATAAGAGTGGTTACCGGGTGATTGTCGACCAGAATACAGTGGCCGGTCCTGATTTCGTGGATATCCCGCCTCCGAACACAGCACCCGCGGCTCCACCGATGCAACCGGCTTATTCACCACAACAGAGTCAGATCAGTTACGCGCCCATGGGACAACAAACCCAAGCTGTTCCACCAAGCGCTTTTTCACAGCCCCAGAGATATGTTCCTCAAGGTTCGCAAGGTCCTCAGACCTACTCGCAGATACCCATCACTGGACAAGCTACTCCCTCAAGGCCATACACGGGGGGGCAACAGCAGCTTTCCAGTGTTCCACCCAATCTGCAACGGCAACTTCCTTATCAACCGCCCGTGCCCCCGGGAATGATGGCGCCCCAGGTTCCTTACCAGCAGCCAGGCCAAATGGGCTATGGTGGCACGAAGCCAGCCATTCGTTCGGCTCCACCGGGAAAGAAATGGGTGCAGGATAGTAACGGGATGCGATATTTGGTAACCCAAGATGCGATCATGACCCCAGGGTTCCGTGAACTGACTGATGAGGAGGCGAGTCAGCCAGTGATGCTCTCCGCTCCACCACAACAACAGCAGCAACAACGTCCGGGCGGATTTATGAGCTGGTTGAACAACCTTGGACGTTGATCCAGAGGAGTTTTTTTGTCTCACAGACTGATTCCTCGGTCGGGGGGGACTTTTTGTTTTCAAACAAACCTGTGAAAGCGGCGCTTGATCTGCGCGAGGTTTCTGTTTCTGAACGTGGCCACCAAAGGCTCATTGGTTTTGTAAAGGAGCTCGGCCATCAAACAGACTCCATGTTGTTTGAACTCATCGCGGATCCGTTACCCAACTTGACAAGGTATCCTTGGAGCGCGGGAACTCGTATCGTCTCTCCCCATCTACGGACCCGTGCGGTTCACCACCGGAGGCTAGGCCACCTCCGGCGTTTGATCTGGGGGGGAGCGCAAGTCATGCACTTCCTTACGGGTGATGTGTGGCAAGTGCCCACATGCAAGACAGTTGTTTCTTTGACTGGCCTGGCTCCTCTGCGTGATCCGGGGATCAGCTTTTCCACGAAGGAGGTGGAGATTGCCTACCGGGATCATCTCGATACCGTTTTCCGTGTAGCTAACCGTGTAGTAGTTCCCACGGAATTCTCAAAGAGGGAGATCCTTCATCACTTCCCCCAAAGCCGTGGAAAACTGGTCTACATTCCTTATGGACTTGACCCAGCTTTCTTTCCTGAGGATTGGGGAGTCGAAGACCGTTCCCGATTTCGTTTGAATATCGGCTCGAAACGGGGATTCTACCTCCACACCGGGGGAATCGATGTACTCAGTGGCCTGGATTTCCTGTTGGAGGTCTACCGGATCTATCGTGACCGTTGTTCAAAACCCCGTAAGCTGGTCATCACTGGGGATCCTCACCGTCCCCAGGGGGGAATCCCTACGCTCTTTGAGATGGTGACACAACGTGGTTTACTCGCGGATGTGATTCTGGTGGGACAAGTTTCGGATGATTTCCTGCGAAGGCTCTACTGTTCCACCGCGCTCTTGGTTCACCCCGCGAGGGGTGGAAGTTATGGATTCGCACCTTTGGAGGCGATGGCCTGTGGGTGTCCAGTCCTCTGCTCCGATGCGGGTGCCCTTCCTGAGTTAATCGGAGATGCAGCGTCCGTCATACCGGTACAGGATGCGGAGGAGTGGGCAGAGAAGTTGATAGACCTAACCGAAAACAAGGAACTCCGTGCGGGTCTGGTGGAGAAGGGAATGGAACATGTCAAGGAATTCGGTTGGAAGAAAACGGCAGGGGAGATGATTGAGGTGTATAAACAAGTTACTGAATCCAGTTGACCACAGTCTTTATTGTCCAACAACTATCCCCACGGGCTCCCCGGCCACCGCCACCTTGTCTCCTTTCATCCGGTAAAGGCTAATGACGAAACCATCCTCGATTTCCTCTCCGACCTCCAGCTGACCTGAGACTGTGATAGGGACATCCATTTGATACTCAGCCGGTCTTCCCTCCGGCATCTCGACAAAAACCCACTCGTTATACCATGGCATCTGTCCAAAGCAGCACATCATCTGGGAATAGGTCAGGATAAAACTTTTAACCCCTTCATTCACCACATCGATGGGAACCATGAAACCAGAAAGAGCCACCTTTTTATTGTTGAGTTTCTTGATGTAATCAGGGATCTGATCCGAGAGGTCCTTATAATCCGCCTCTTTCATGGTCTTCATGGCGAAAGGATGGGGGACGTCATACTCATACGAACTCAGGTAGGCGAAAGACAGAGGCAGGACACCACTATCCACAACCGGCGAGGCTGTTTTCAGGTCTACCCCAGCTGAAGTCACATCGGGTTTGCTGGATGAGGATGATACTGGGCTTTGTGGAAGGGCGGGAGAGACTGGGGGAGGGTAGGGGTCCATGTCCCCGGCTCCATCGATGGGGGCACCTTCCAAGGCCACTATGGAAGGTGTGCTGTTCTTATCTTCATCCGTGTTGGTGCAGCTGGGCACCCATGCCATCAGTAAAAGCAGCCCCACCCAGGCCAAACCACGCAGTAGTCTGCCTTTGGACTTGTTCTTTTTATTGCTGGATGGAATCACTCATTCCCCTCCGGGAACTTAAAAGAAACACTCTTTATCTCTTCGCCCTTGATTGTGACCGATTGAATGATCCCATCAAAATGGTCTTTCCCTTTCAGGAGTTCCGAAGTGATATGGAACTCCGATGTATCGCCGGCCGTTTCTCCGGTGAGTGTGTTGGCTACCGCATTCAGTTTCAAAAGATTTCCCTGGGATGAATTCTCGGCCTTTACAATCAGGATATCGATAGCGGACTGCGCAATGCGAACCGGTTTCTCCGCCTCTCCATCGAGGACATAAGCGGTCATCTTCCCAAGTGCTTTATCCAGCACAATCTCAAGAATGGCGAAGTGGTCTCCCATGATAACCAAAGTTCCACCATGGGGGGCGGTATGTGTGTGGGAATGGTCATGGGAGTGTTCCTCTCCCTCGTGATGGTTCTCATGGGAGTGTGGAGCAGTGGCTTCCTGTTTGCCCGGTACAGCCCCAGCCTGTTCTTTCTCCTTCTGATTGCATCCAAAAGGGAGCACGAAAAGACTTCCTATGAGAAAACTGGAGACAAGAATTCTGTATAAGTGAACATGTTGATTCATTGGGCGGCTCCTTTGTGTGTGGTTGAATAGGTCAAATATGGAATTACGATGGATCATGGATCTATGCAACCAGGGCGGCGAATGAGACCGCTGATCCAGTTGGTGAGTCATCCCAGACATCATAAGCCAAGCAATATGCCTTTCCCGGCGTCACGACCTCCAGGATTGTTGCAAGCGTGGAAAATCCACAAACATTGAATCGTCCACCCGAGGCTTGTTCGGTTCTCCAGAAAGCTTCTATATCCCATTTTGTGAAAGCCTCGATCAGGTCACGATCATGCCGGCGTGTCTCCTCCATCATCTCGGCAGCTGCCACTGGATGTGAGAAACGTAGGCCGGTGTGCGAGAAATCAACACCCGCTACGACCAGAGTCTGTCTTCCATCCTCTTGGATCACCTCTCTGAGTGTGTCCAGAAAAGGACCTATCTCTTTCAGATCACCCAAGCGGGAGAAATTTGTGTGTATAAAGTCCATGGAACCACAGAGGATGGGCACTACCTCGAAGGTAGTGGCTCCCAGGAGATGTTGGAGGAAGATCATTTGGAATTCGAGGGCATGTTCATCCCGGTGGGGGAAATCGTTCGGAGCGACAAGATTCGCGCCTGCCTCCTGAAGCCGTTCCACTGACTTCCGGTCGTTGGGAGTGATCCCCAGTGGGGTGGCTAAGTTTTTGTGGGTCAAACAGTAGATACCATCCAAGATCGTATGACCAGTTCCCATCAGTACGACGCGGTCAAAATGATGCCCCTTGAGTGGATGGTAGGCTCTCGCATAGACCGAAGTATTCACGCGGAAATCGATGTGAGGCGCGACAATAACGCGGGGAGGGCCATCAAAGATGCCATCTGGTCCAGACAAGAGTGTGTTCAACCATTCCGCGAGATCCCGTGCATTGCCTTCATATGCAAGATCGGCATGAGATGGAGTCCTGATCTCCTGCCGGGTGTATTCATCCAGGATCTCTTTTCTCTTTCTCCAATAGTCCGCATTCTCAAAGACTCCAGCCTTCTCCAGTCCGAGGATGCCTTCTTGCAAGAGTCCATCTGGTAATCCACCGGGCAGGACTTCCTCGAAGAGGGCTTCGAGATCCGTGGCACTACGAGTCCCATCCATCAATGGGAGGAGATGGGCT
Source organism: uncultured bacterium (assembly GCA_964581845.1). Lineage (GTDB taxonomy): Bacteria > Hinthialibacterota > Hinthialibacteria > OLB16 > OLB16 > OLB16. The sequence continues at coordinate 3,560 of CAZORO010000169.1, read as the reverse complement.
AAGATCTCGCTGATGCCAATGGGAACCGGCATGATCCCCAAAGGGTCCTGGATGATCAGGATCCTCGCGCCTTCGTGGTGGGCGTGTTGGAATTGCAGGTCACCGCGTACTTTGGGGCATTTCTCAACCATGTGAGTGCTGGTCCTGTTCATCTGAGGGCAGGGAAGTCCCGGCTCTTGCTTTAAGATACTCGCCTCGCTTATGTTTGCCGCATTCCCGGCGAACGTCTAGGGTTATGGGGGCTGGGAACCGGCTGGAACCTTTTTCCGGAAGGAGTGCAACAAGAATGTGGGGTACTGGTGATCCAAGAATTGGCATCTTGATGGGTAGTCCAGGGGACCGTGAGCAGCTGGATGAGGGTATCGCTTTACTCCAGGAATTTGAGGTTCATCACGAGGTCCATGTCCTTTCCGCGCACCGCAACCCAGACATGGTAAGGCAGTATGCTTCCGAAGCTGAGGGGCGTGGGATCCAAGTCTTGATTTGTGCAGCAGGACTGGCCGCCCACCTGGCGGGAGCTGTGGCCGCGCAAACGACACTGCCCGTTATTGGCATTCCCATCCAAAGTGGACCCTTGAATGGACTGGATGCCCTCCTTTCCACAGTCCAGATGCCGCGTGGGATTCCTGTCGCCTCCATGGCTATCGGGAAACATGGTGCGGTCAATGCGGTTCTCTTCGCGCTGGAAATCCTGGCTCTTCAGGATGAAGAGATCCGCGGCAAGCTGAAAAAAAGGCGCGAGGAGGCCGCCCGGTAGCGGCGGGATGATCGATTCCCATTGTCATCTTAATGACGAACGCTTCGATGGGGACCTTGAGGTAGTGGTTCGCCGTGCTCACGAGGCGGGAGTCAAGCGAGCGATCATAGTCGGTTATGGTTTAGTCTCCAGCCGACGAGCAGTGGCCTTGGCGCAAGATCCCTCAATCCAGGCCATTCTTCCCCTTTCCGCCGTGGTGGGTGTTTCGACCCATGAAGCGGAGTCCTGGACATCTGAAGCGGCACGTGAGATCCGTGAGTTGATCAAGAGCCCCTCTATAGTGGGTCTCGGTGAAACTGGACTCGATTACTATTACCCCACTCCCAGTCATGCGGAGCAGCAACGGTCTCTAGTTGATCAGCTCGAGATTGCCATGGAGGTCAACTTGCCGGTTGTGTTCCACCTACGGGATGCCGAGGAGGATTTCTTTCGTATCCTTGACCAGATTGGTTATAGGGGAAAAGGGGTCATGCACTGCTTCACTGGAAGCAAGGAGGCCATGCAGGAGGGAGTCCAGCGTGGTTTGCATGTTTCCTTCTCAGGGATTGTGACCTTCAAGAAAGGGGCGGATCTGCTGGAGGTGGCAGCGGAAACTCCGTTAGACCGTCTCCTTGTCGAAACCGATTCGCCCTATCTCGCGCCGGAACCGTATCGGGGAAAGCGTTGTGAGCCGTGCCATGTGATCCACACCGCACGGAAAATCGCCGAAAAGCGGGGGATCAGGTATGAGGAGTTGGAGAGGAGGGTGGAGGAGAATTTAGGGGTGTTGTTTACCGGAATCCGCTAAGGTGGGGGGGGTATTGGAAATTCCGTCCATAGGAAACCTAATACGAATCCTGCCCCTCTCCCGCTGTCTGCCCCTCGAAGATCCGTGCGGTCCGGACCTGTTCCAGGTATTGCTTATAGTTCCGCTGGGTTTCCCTCAGGCTGTCTCCGCCGAACTTCTCCAGCATGGCATCCGCCAAGACGAAGGCGATCACCGCCTCAAGGACCACTCCGGCGGCGGGAACGGCGGTCACATCGGAGCGCTGGTAGGTGGATTGCGAAGACTCCAGTGTCTTCAGGTCGACTGATTGAAGCCCCTTGCGTACGGTAGCGATCGGCTTCATGGCCACACGAACCACCAAGGGCATCCCATCGGTCATCCCGCCCTCCAGGCCCCCCGCATTATTGGTCAGGCGTTTGAAGGTTCCCTCAATATAATGGATTTCATCGTGAGTTTCTGAACCCCGTCTTCCAGCCGCCTCGAAACCAAGGCCAAACTCCACCCCCTTCATGGCCTGAACTGACAAGGCCGCCGCCGCGATCCGGCTGTCCAGCTTCCGGTCCCATTGCACGTGACTCCCCAATCCAATGGGGAGACCGGTGGCTACAATCTCTAGGACTCCCCCGAGAGTGTCTTTTTCGCGAGTCACTTCATCGATGAGTTTGACCATCTTCCCCGAAGCTTCAGGGTCGGCGCAGCGCACTGGTGAGGCTTCAACCTGTTCGCGCAGCTTGGAGAGGTTGACATCCGGAGGAGCTGTGGGGGCGGTGATTTCGCCTAAGCGGACTACATGAGAGAGAAGATCGATTCCAAACTCCGCGAGAAACTTCCGGCAGACAGCCCCCAGCGCCACGCGTGCTGTGGTTTCCCGCGCGCTTGAACGCTCCAGGATGTCACGGATATCCTCCCGGTCGTATTTGAGCACCCCCACCAGGTCCGCATGACCGGGGCGGGGACGGCTAATGAGGATCGAGGGATCCCGGTCCTTGGCATCGGTGGACATCTTGGCGGCCCAGTTGGGGGCATCATCATTGGCGATCCAGAGCGTGATGGGACTTCCCAGAGACTCCCCCCAGCGGACACCGGAGCGGAATTCGACCCGATCCTTCTCGATTTTCATGCGGCCGCCACGGCCATAACCACCTTGACGGCGTTCCAGGTCGGGATTGATATCCGCCACGGAAAGGGGAAGTCCAGCGGGCAAGCCTTCGAGGATGACGGTAAGGCCCAGTCCATGACTTTCTCCAGCGGTAAGAAAACGCAAGTGACCCACGGATCTCTCCTGATGTTCCTCTTGATTGCATCTTCACTGGCTATAGGTTGCCATGAAACTGGAGGGCATGGAATCATGGAAGATTCCATATCAGCAACCTTTATCGTCAGTTAACTGGTATGAGGAATGGCCATTAAAAAAATGCACTTGACATCTTCCCGATAGAGTATTCATCTATTGGATACAACTTTCCGGCAAAGGCGGCCTCGAAAACTGTGAGTTCCGCTTTTGATGAGTCTGTGTGTCCTGGTGTTTTTTTCGCCTAAAAACTGTTTATTGCTGTTCTCATCACTCACCTGTGCTTTTGGCCCCTTGATCTTTTGGGCCCGCTCGGTCTCTCAGCAAGCAGGAGGAGGAAGGGAACCATGAAGATCCTTAAGTATTCAACCATTCTGTTTGTTTTCTTGATGCCGTTCGCGATCATATCGGCCCACGCCGTCCAACCCGCTGGTCTCAGTCCAGGTGAATCCCTTTCGATGGAAATCCCGGACAATCTCAAGATTGCCGGAGCACGTGAAGGCTATTTCTACACCCATGGACCGGTTTTGGTCTCGGCATATACATTCCCTTGTGTCATTGTCATCCGGAACCCAGCCAATCCCGGAGATCCGGTTGCAACTGGTACAGCCATCGCTGGAAATCCAGTTTATGAAACCAACATTCCCGCAGGCTTCTATTACATTAATACCACTCAGGATGCTGCCGTCCTGGTGGGTGCTTCCTCGACCCGGAAATGCAATGGGTACTATCACTACCGGTCCACG
>CAZORO010000168.1:0-10021 GCA_964581845.1 uncultured bacterium | reverse complement strand
AAGCAGGATCAAATTTGGTTTACGTGGCATGATTGCCCCCTTTTGCTCTATATATACCCTTGCGTCCTTCTAGTCCGGACGGATCAATGTCATACAGGATGAGGAACAGTCCTCATCTCTCTCTACCCGAATCCCCTTCTCCCGCGCGAGTTTCTTCCAGTAGTCCACAGCGCTGCGGACATCCAGCAGCGGATTGAGGGGGATGACGCCTTGGTGATAGTGTACCAGGGCTGACTACTTGAGACCGGGTATCAGGTCGTGCATCCCTCATACTGATTTTGACCGCCGCGCACCTTCCGAAACCTCCGCCACTTCCTTTCATTCCGTGATTCTACCTTGCCCCCAGGGACTTCAAGATCGCATTGATATACCCATAACTTTCGGCGGCGATGATCACCTTACGGGTGAGCTCATAATCAGTGGCCACAATGATTTCCAAGTCAACCGGGCCATCATAATTGCCATCCACCATCACCTTACAATAAGCCGCCAAGTTAATATCCCCGCGTCCATTAGCCTGAAGATAGGGCTCGCCGGGGCTGGGGCCACGCCCCTTGCAGTCACGGATATGGATGTGCCGGGTGCGGGAGAGCACCTGCGGAAGAGCCTGTTCGGGGTATTCATTGGCGCGGTAGATGTGGCTAGGGTCCATGTCGATTCCGAAGGCAGGGGACTGGATCTTGGCCATGGCACGCAGGGTGGCCGGGGTGCTATCGATGCAGCAGCCCACATGCGCCTTGGTGCACAGGGTCACTCCATAAGCCTCGGCCTTGCGCGCCATTTTCTCCATCAGGTCCGTCTGCCTCTGGAAATCTTCCTCACTGCCGCTCTTACCACCCGGACCGATATTCACAATAGGAATCCCAATCGCCTGCCCAGCCTCGAAGGCTTTGGTAAGACGTTCCTCATCCAGCGCTGCCTCTTCCATGGCATGAAGTTTAAGTTTGTATTTCTGGGAAAGGTCTTGGATTTCATTCACCTGGCTCTTCCAGTTGTCCAGGTTGAGATGCTCGCACATGCCCTGGATGGCGGAGATCTCGATGCCATCATAGCCCGCCCAAGAAATGTGCTTCATCGCGGTTTCAAGATCAAAACCAACAAAGAGAACCGAGTTCACACCAAGACTGATCATGGAAGCTCCTCCACTTTGCGTGTTGAATGGGACTTGATCGCGGCCTCGATCACATGTTGCGCCTTGAGCGCCTCCAGTCCCGAAGCGGAAATTTGATCCGGTGGTGTCTTTGCAAGGAGCTGATTAACCCAAAAGGAGATGCGGCTTTTGAAGGTGTCGCTGAAGCCCATCATCCCACCCAGGTAATCATATCGTTCGACTTCACGGCTGAAGCGAGGATAGAAAGTCAGGTGCTCGCAGGCCTCCTCGATCACAAAACGTCCCGACGATCCCACTACATCACAACACTCCAGGCCGTAGCTGCCACCACCATCATAACTGCCGACCAGATTCCCGATCATGCCATTCTTGAATTCCATGCCGATCTGGGCATTCGACCAGATGGTGCGGTCCTTACCCTTGGAGAGGAACGCACACACCGCTTTGACATCCCCGGCGAAGTAACGCATGACATCGATGGAGTGCGGATGGAGCGCCCGCAGGTGGAACCAGGGCGAACTTTCATTGGGATTGGGGATCCACATGCGCATGTTGATCATGTGGAGCTGCCCCAAACGTCCCGCCTCGACCCACTCCTTGGCGCGTACCGCCGCCGGGGTGAAACGGTGATTCAGATTGATCGCGTATTGAAGATTCTTTTCCTTGGCCAGCGCGACCATCTCCCCGGCCTTGGAGATTTCATTGGAGATGGGCTTTTCGCCGAGGGTGGGAATGCCCGCGCCGAGCAGCTCCATCGTGGGGGTATAATGGTCCCCGCCATTTTCGACTCCAGCGGTGGTCATGCTGGCTGCATCGATCTGGATACCACTATCCAGCATTTCCTGGACACTGTAGAAGGCTTTGGCGTTATAATCTTTCGCGGCCTTGTCAGCCCTTTCCTTGATGATGTCACACACCGCCACAATCTCGGTGTCCGGCAGTTCCTGATACACACGGGCGTGGACGTTCCCAATCCCTCCCATGCCCACAATTGCTATGCGAAGCACCATGACAGCTTCCCTCCCAACAAAAAAATAAACCGGTTAACGGTAGATCCCTTACACAAGTTACTATTGTCCCATGAGGTTTGTAAACGATTCAATACCGCCCGAAAGGGTCAATCCTTGCGAGGGTCGAAGGCATCACGCAGTCCATCTCCCAGGAAATTAAAGGCGAACACGGTGACAAAAATGGCCACCCCGGAGGAAAGGATCCAACGGCAGTCATCCAATACCTGGACATCCTGAGCTTCTTTGAGCATCAGTCCCCAGGAGGCCGAGGGTTCCTCGATCCCGACTCCCAGGAAGGAGAGCGAAACCTCGCCGAGGATATAGGAGGGTACCATGATGGTTCCGGCCACGATCAAGTAGGTGAAGGTGCCGGGAAGAATGTGGCGTATCAGGACACGCATATTCGAGGCTCCAATCGCCCGCGCGGCCAATACATGTTCGCGTTCTTTAAGCGAGAGGACCAGGCCACGGATCACACGCGAAAGACCCGCCCAGAAGATGAAACCGAGAATCACCACGATCAAGATGTAGACCTGCACCGAGGTCAAGTGGCGAGGAAAGACAGCCCGGAGAGCCAAGATCAGATACAATCCGGGGATCGAGAGGATCAGCTCCACATACCGCATCAAGAGTGTATCGGTCCACCCCCCGAAATAACCCGCGATCCCCCCCATGAGGGTTCCGAGAGTCAGGGTGATCAGAATCCCAAGTAGTCCAACAGATAAAGAGACCCTCGAACCCGATAGCAACCGTGACCAGACATCGCGTCCGAGTGAGTCACAACCCAGCGGATGCAGTGCATTCTTCCCCTCCACCTGAATGAAATGCCGTTTGCACGGAAAGAAGAGCCAGAGGTCATAGGGATACCCTTCCGCGAAAAAACGGACTGGGTGTTTCTTCTCCAGGATGGGTTCATAACGCAACTCATCCAGGTCGACACACTCCATCTCGTAAACAAAGGGGGGCCAATGGAATTCCCCCTTTTCATCGAAGATGTGCATCCAGTTGGGGGGATGATAGGAGGCATCCAGATCCGACTTGATGGGGTCGGAAAGCGAGAAGAAGGAGGAGAAAAGGGCGAGGACATACAGGATACTCAAGATCACCAGCCCCGCCATGGCGGTGGGATTGGCAAAGAGACGCCGCAGGCTCAAGCGGAAAGGGGAGAGGCTGGGGGGTTGGGCAGGGGAGGCATCAGTCATCAGAAAAGTTTAATCCTTATATGGATCGTATTCATCTTCGCCTGCCATGACGACTCCCACCGGACGGAGGGTGTGGAGGATATCGAAAGTCTCCCGGTGAGCATCCAGGACATCCTGGAGGCGCCGGTAGACAAAGGGGCTTTCATCGGTACCCGCGCCGAGGAGCTCCACCCCGAATTCCTTGAGAGCGGTCAGCATTTGTTCGCGGCTGATTTGCCCGCCTGAGCGGGTCCGGGTTTTCCAATTCATCTTCCCAGCGGCCTGGGTACGGCTCATGACCCGTCCCGCACCATGAACTGTCGAATACAGTGACTTGGCCGCTTCTTCAGTATCCTTGCCGCGCACCACCGCCGAGATGTCACCCATCGAGCCACCAATGAAACCGAGTTGGCCTGGAAAACAGGGGGTGGCGCCCTTACGTACCACAAAAACCTCCTCGCCATCATGCTTCTCTTTCCAGGCGAAGTTATGGTGGTTGTGAACCTCGAAGGTGACATGCGCTCCGAGGATCTTGAGGACTTGCGAGACCACATAGTCTCTACCCGCGTAAGCATAACGACCCGCCAAGGTCATCGCGCGGAGGTAATCCTGACCGAGCTGACTCTTGAGCGGCAGGAGAGTGGGGGGCTGGTCCATGTTCTCGCCAGGCGCCTTCCCATCAAAGGCTCTTCCCACCGCCAGGTTGAGGAAGCCGCTGGCGGTTTTGTGCCCGAAACCACGGCTTCCAAAGTGCACCGCAACCCATATCTCTTGTGTAGCGATGTCCTGGAGGATATCCACAAAATGATTCCCGCTTCCCACCGTTCCCAGCTGGCTGCGTGCAAGGTGATGAAGCGGCTGAAGAACCTTCAGCTCCCGCCAGATCTCATCCTCGAGGACCTCATGCTGCACCGGTTCCGGGTTTTTGCGGCCAATCCCAAAGGCCACGGTCCTCTGGATCTCCGCCAAAAGGGACTTGAGATCACGGCGGATCTCCTGAATCTTCAGATTGGTGCGGACCGCCTTGTTGCCACAGGCAATGTCATACCCGACACCTGAGGGGGAGACGGTATCCTGGTAGGCCACTACACCGCCGATGGGCTGGGAATAGCCCTTGTGGTGGTCGGCCATGAGGGCGGTTTGAAAGACGTTCCCGGTACGAGAGCAGGTGCGCATCTGCTTGACCGCGCTCTCATCAGGTTGTCCCCAGATCCGAATCCCATCGATCTCTTGGTATGGCACCTTTTTATCCCAGATTCAAAGATTTTCAGTAGTGATCATACGAGAAGACTTCATTCCGGCTCTTACGCTGCCCGGGTTCCACCGGGTGAAGTAGGCTGGCCTCACGCGGCCAACCCAGCGGTGTCATGGCCACCACCTTGGCCTCATTGGGAATACCGAGCAAGTCCTTGATTGCACCTTCATCAAAGGCGCCAATCCAACAAGTGCCCAACCCAGCTTCGGTGGCCGCCAGAGTCAGGTGAGTCATAGCAATCGCCACATCAATATCCGCCGAATTCCAGTAACCTCCCATGCGCGGGTAGGCCTGAGCTGTCTGGGCACAAGCCACGACGAGGACTGGTGCCTCGGCGATGAACATCTGGGCATGGGAAGCCTGGGCCAACTTCTTTATCAGACCTGGTTGCGTTACCAGGATGAAATGCCAGGGTTGAAAATTACATGCCGAAGGCGCCAACCGGAGCACATCAGTCACCCGCTCAAGCAGATCTGGCTGGATGGGATCGGGCCGGTAAGCCCTGACACTGCGCCGTGTCTGGATCGCTGTCATGACATCCATGATTGTGAACTCCCCTTCCTGTCAAAATAACAAAATGGCCGTCTTGAGGTCCGGCCTTATCCTTCGAGGAAACCAATACCCACTCCGCTCATTCCCATGCTTCCTTTTACTACCGGCAAGCATAATCCACCCCAGCGCCGATTTCACCAATGTGAGGAAGACTTTCCCCCTTTGATTACCCCCTTTCAACAGGCTACCAGCAATGTCATTGTTGGTACACAATTTCAAGCGGAGGTGTTTTTCAGATGGCTAACCAGCCAGAGTACGCAACGGGGTAACCTCCCGTCATGTTCACGAAAGGGCGGAAGTGGATCAATTCAAGAAGCTGGGAACAAAATGGCAACCACTCGCATAACTATTCTCGTTGAGAACACAGCTCGCGGATCTGGGTTGATGGCAGAGCATGGTGTGGCCTATTGGATCGAACAGAAGGGACGGTATTTACTGTTTGATTCAGGGCAAGGTGGCGTACTTGTCCACAACGCTCGGAAACTGGGGATACCTCTAGCGAAGACAGAGGCCTTGATTCTCAGCCATGGACACTACGACCACACGGGTGGAGTGGCCGATGCCTTGAAAGGGTGTCAGTCCGTTTCAGTCTACGCCCATCCCTCTGCCCTCGCACGGAAGTACGCTCCTAATGCGAAAGGATCTATCGGGATTCCCCAGGAATCCGAAAAAGTTATCCGGAATCCCCTTCACCGTTTGATCGCGACCACCCAACCCACCCCTGTATGCGAGAACCTTATGGTAACTGGTCCCGTTCCTCGAATAACTGATTTCGAGGACACCGGCGGGCAGTTCTTCTTGGATGTGGCCTGTACACAGCCAGACCTTTTGGAGGATGACCAATCGGTCTTCTTCAACACTCAAAGGGGAACAGTCGTGCTGTTAGGCTGCGCGCACTCCGGCATCATCAACACCCTTTGGTATATCCGTCAATTGACTGGTAATCGACCCATTCACATGGTCCTTGGGGGGACACACCTCGTGAATGCCTCTTCCTACCGGATTGAGAGGACGATTGAGGAACTTCGGAAAATGGGGGTTGAACGAATAGCACCTGCACACTGCACGGGAATGCCCGCCACCGTAGCCCTCTGGAATGCCTTTCCAGGTCAATGCCAGGCATGTCCGGTGGGGGCGCGGTTTGAGTTCGATTGAGATCAACTCCAAATTACCGCGAAAATGAGCCAATTTTTTTTCTATCAGGGGAATGTGACAGATGACCGAGACCACATTGAATTTCTTTGACCAAGCCGCCTCGATTTGGGATACCGTTCCGCAGCGAGTAGAACTGTCAAGGGGTGTTGGCGAAGCGATTCTCCATCAAGTAAATCTCACACGGGAAATGGATGTCTTGGATTATGGGTGTGGTACCGGGCTTTTGGGGCTCTTCCTGCTTCCATATGTCCGGAGTGTCACAGGGGTGGATAGCTCACCAGGGATGCTCAAGGTCTTGGAGGAGAAGATCCAGGCAGGCGGGATTAACGGAATGCGGACTCAAAGACTCGATCTCCAGCAAGATCCCCTGCCCATGGAACGCTACCACCTGATCGCGGCGCATATGGTGATGCACCATGTCGAACAAATCGATGCGTTGTTGAAATCTTTCCATGAGATCTTGTACCCCAGCGGCTGCCTCGCCATCTCCGATCTAGACACTGAACCTGGGGTTTTTCATGGGCCCGATATCTCAGGGAGCGTTTTTCACCACGGCTTTGACCGTGAAGAGTTCATGGATCAGATGCGCCAGTGCGGGTTTGTGAAGATCAAAGCGGTCACCGCTCATCTGGTGTATAAGCCCATCATAAGCGGGGAGATGCGCGAGTTTCCGGTGTTTTTGATCACGGGACGGAGAGGTTAAACCCTAAGCCGGAGTAGCGAATTGATTCGCATCGTGCACCCAGGCGAATGAATTCACTACTCCACCACCAGCCCGTGCTGAAGTTGGTTCAACCCTCCCCCCGCGCCTTTTTCACAATCCGGTCCAAGGTTTGTAGCGCCTCCAGGGGTGTCATCTCCTCGGGGGCGAGGTCCCGGAGTTCCTTGGAGAGTGGGTCCTCCAGCAGATTGAAGAGGGTCAGTTGCATTCCGCTCCCATCGCTGGCCTTCGTTTTCTGACGTTGATGGAACTCACCGGATTCGAGCTGCTCGAGAATCCGTACGGCACGGCGAGTGACCTGCCTGGGAATACCCGCAAGTTCGGCGACATGGATGCCATAGCTGTGGTCGCTGCATCCTGGCACGATTTGGTAGAGGAAGGTGACTTTGCCATCCTGTTCGGCGGCGGCCGCGTGAAAGTTGCGGACCCGTTCGTGACGTTCCTCCAGCTCCGCCATCTCATGGTAATGCGTGGCGAAGAGGGTCTTCACCCCAATTCTTCCTACGGAGAGCAGATACTCGGCAATGGCCCAGGCCAGGCTGATGCCATCATAGGTGGCGGTGCCGCGTCCAATCTCATCCAGAATCACCAGGCTGCGCGGTGTGGCATTGCGCAGGATGGAAGCGGTCTCACTCATCTCCACCATGAAGGTCGATTGCCCCCCAAAGAGGTTGTCAGTGGCTCCAACCCGCGAGAAGATCCGGTCCACTAACCCGATACGCGCGCAACGGGCCGGGATGTAGGACCCCATCTGAGCCATCAATACCAGCAAGGCCACTTGACGGATATAAGTTGATTTCCCGCCCATGTTGGGACCAGTGATCAGCAATACCTGGTTGTTCTCGTTATCCAGGCATGTGTCATTGGGCACGAAACGGTCCACTGCCACCGAGTGATCGAGTGTGGGGTGGCGTCCATCGCGGATCTCGATGCCATCACCATTGTCCATCTCCGGACGGCAATAGCCAAACTCCAGGGCCACCATCGCCAGTGAGAGCAAGGCATCGGCACAGGCCAGACGCCGTGCCACCGCAAGGATCCTCTCAGCCTCTTCACCCACACGGACCAGGAGCTCCGCGAAGAGGTTCCTTTCGATCTCAATGATCCGGTCCTGCGCGGTAAGGACCTTGTTTTCATATTCTTTAAGCTCCGGCGTGATGTACCGTTCGGCATTCACAAGAGTCTGCTTGCGGACATACTCTGGCGGGACACGTTCCTGATGGGCGGAGGTGATCTCGATGTAGTAACCGAAGACCTTGTTATAACCCACCTTGAGGGTCGCAATGCCAGTGCGCTGGCGTTCACGTGACTGAAGGCCGAGGATCCATTCCTTGCCGCCCCGGTTGATGCCGCGCAGTTCATCCAGCTCGGCATTATAGCCCTCGGCAAAGATACCCCCATCCCGTGCGGTGTAGGGCGGTTCCTCCACGAGGGCTGATTGAAGCAGCTTGCACAGGTCCGCGAGTTCATCCAGTGGCGCGAACCACCCAGAGGCGGTCCCAGCTCCCGGCACGAAAGTGGCAAGCAGGGTGGAGACCTCTGGGAGGGCGGAGAGCGAGACCTGCAGGGCCTTGAGATCGCGCGGTCCGGCGGTGCGGTAGGTGATCCGCGAGAGCAGACGCTCGAGGTCACGGACCTGCCGCAAGGTATCGGACAGTCTTTCCGCGTAATGCGGCTGCCTGTGGAAGGCGGCGATGGCATCCTGGCGGCGGCCGATTTCGGAGAGGTCAAGAAGGGGACGCAGAAGCCATTGCCTGAGTTCGCGCGCTCCCATCGCGGTACGGGTCCTATCCAGCACCGAGAGAAGAGTTCCCTTACGTCCCCCATCGCGCAGGTTCGCCACTAGTTCAAGATTCCGTTCAGTCGCCGAGTCGAGACCCATGAACGCCGCTGGACGGTAAAGAACAAGAGACATGACCGGATTGCTGCTGGTCTTGTGGGTCTCGGCAAGATAATCGAGGACCGCTCCAGCGGCCTTTCGCGCCAGAAGGACCTCGCGGGCTGAGAGTTCAGAATGGGGTTTTTCCAGACCGGCTCCATCGGATTGAGAAGGGCTGAAAGCCCGAGCTGGACGGCGTGTCAGCACACACCCTCCGCGCCGGAGATAGGGTTCGAGTAGAGTCTGGCTATCGGGAGATTCGTTGGGGATGAGAATCTCGCTGGGACGGATTTTGGAAAGCTCGGCTAGTAGTTCCGAGCACTCATAGGGAGCCTCACCACGCCGCAGCCTCAAAGCGGTGGCGCGGAATTCGCCTGTGGAAACATCCGCCACCGCCAGGCCAAAGCCATCCGGTGGCGACTCCACAATCGAGGCGAGATAATTGTTCTCAGCTCCCTCAATCCCCTCGGCCTCGACCAGGGTGCCGGGGGTGACAATCCGGACCACATCGCGCTTGACCAGCCCCTTGGCTTTGGAGGCATCCTCGGTCTGCTCGCAGATGGCCACCCGGTAGCCCGCGCGAGTCAGTTTGAAGAGATAATTGTTGAGGGCATGGTAGGGGATGCCCGCAAGAGGAACTGTCTTGCCGCCGCCGATGTACTTCTTGGTGAGGGTCAAATCGAGGATCTCACTGGCGATATGGGCATCGTTCTCAAACATCTCGTAGAAGTCACCGAGACGGAACATGAGGATGGCATCTCCGCAGGCCGCTTTGACCTGACGGTACTGCCGCATCATGGGGGTGACCTCATCGTAGGCGTGGCTCATACAGGAAAGATGGGCAAGCTGAGCGGAGTGGTCAAGGAGTGTAGAAGATGATGACTCCAAATGGCTTCGCCCACCATCTACAATATTTTTGTAGATGGGTGGGAGCAAATTTCATGTTATAATGGTACCCATAGATGATAGATACAACCGAGTTTCCAGTATCCGTCTGTTGACTTTGATCATATGGACCCTTATCATGGATCTTTTGATGGAGAAACTCAGAAAAACACATATTATAAAACAACTGAAAGACCTCAGAATTGATGCTAATAGCTGATAAAGCAACCCTCTTTCTGTAAAAGTTGAAAGATCAGAAGGGGAGGTCGGTG
>CAZORO010000167.1:9180-10071 GCA_964581845.1 uncultured bacterium | reverse complement strand
CTCCCCTCGGCTCAGTGTGTGGCAGTCTGCGACCCTTTCCGCTCCAAACGCGAGGAACGTGCGGCGGCAATCGATCAGTTCTATACGGAGCAATACGGCCAGGGGACCTATCAGGGTTGTGCCGCATACAACGGCTTCCGCGAGCTGCTCGCACGGGAGGACATTGATGCGGTGGTGATCGCCACTCCCGATCACTGGCATGTCCCCATTGCCCTGGAGGCGGTCAGGTCGGGCAAGGATGTCTATGTGGAGAAACCGCTGGGTTTATCTGTCGAACAGGACCAAACCCTGCGTGAAGTGGTCACTCGCTATGGGGCGGTTTTTCAATATGGCACCCAGCAACGATCAAACCGCAATTTCCGTTATGCCTGCGAGTTGGTCCGGAATGGCCGCATCGGGCGCCTGCATACGATGCATGTCTGGTGCGCGCTGGGAGGAGCGGGAGGCTCCATGCAGGCCGAACCGGTCCCTGAGGGATTCGACTATGACCTCTGGCTTGGTCCGGCGCCTTATGTCCCTTACACAGTGGATCGTTGCCATCCAGGTGGTACCTACTGGATCTTGCCTTATTCCATTGGCTATATCGCCGGATGGGGGGTGCATCCCCTTGATATTGCTCAATGGGGGCATGACAGCGACTACAGCGCGCCGGTGGAGTATGAGGGTACAGGCATCATCCCCACCGATGGGCTGTATGACACCATCGAAACCTGGGATATGACCCTTCGCTATGCGGATGGAGTCGTGGTCCGTTATCTCAGCTCGAACCGGGTTCGTCCACTGATCGAGGGCTATCGTGGACCGATGGATCATGGAACCACCTTTATCGGCGATAAGGGCTGGGTGAGCGTGGACCGGGGTGGTCTGTATGCCGATCCCCCCTCGCTGCTC
>CAZORO010000167.1:0-9170 GCA_964581845.1 uncultured bacterium | reverse complement strand
GCTCAATTCAGAGATTGGCCCCACCGAGGTTCACCTCTACGAGAGCGGCAACCACTGTCAAAACTTCATCGACTGCATCAAGAGCCGCAAGGAAACCATCAGCCCCATCGACACCGCAGTCAAGGTAGACACCATCAGCCATCTCTGTGACATCGCTATCCGGCTTAACCGGAAGATACAATGGGACCCGGACACTGAGAGGATCATTGGCGACAGAGATGCCGAACGGATGCTCAAGCGTCCCATGCGTGCTCCCTGGACTCTCTGAACCGGGAGCCATAATTCTGAGCGTTCATTTCTCATGAACGCAATTGTGAGGTCATCCGATGAACCAGCAGCAAATTAAAAAAACCGTTGAAGACAGCGTCCTGCAGGGGATCTTCGGTGCAGTCCGGTCTTACCAATTCGGCCACAGCCGTGAACCTCTATCCCGTATCGAGGAGGCGGTTCAGAAGGCCTTACCCAACCTTGAGGAGCGTAAGGTGCTCGCGGCACGGCTGATTGAACTTCTGGAGGGTGATTCCACTGATGACGCCAAGAAATTCGCTTGCCTTCAGCTCGCCGTGTTGGATGCAACCACTGCCGTACCCGCGCTGTCAAAGCTACTTGGCTCCGAGAGACAGGCGGACATGGCCATCCACGCCTTGGAATCAATCACGGACCTATCAGCGGGAAAGACGCTCAGGGATGCATTGGATACCACCGAGGGATTGGTCCGTATTGGGGTTATCAATGCGCTTGGAAAACGTCAGGACCATCCAGCGGTTACCGCCCTGGGAGCGCTGCTGTTGGATAATGACGCAATGACGAGTGAGGCGGCGGCCAGGGCTTTGGGGATGATCCGTGGGACTTCGGCTTATATGGCACTGACCAAGGCACTCCCCAAGGTTTCCTCGGGAACACGTCAACGGATCGGCGATGCCCTGCTGGCCTGCGCCGAGGATCTTATCCTCCAAAAGAAACTCCACGAGGCGGAGTGGATTTACTCTCAACTTCATTCCGATTCGGAGTCCGCGCCGGTACGGAAGGCAGCCCAGCTGGGGTTGGAGCGGATTAAAGGATAAGTGCATCCCCTTGTGTTATCCGGCGAAATGCCGTACAAACCAATCAGAGAACGATCCATGATGAAAAGGGGGGAGTTTGTACTATGCCAACGGCAAGCGGACAAGAACGATCCGAACGGCTGGAGGCTCGAATTTCACGTGATCTGAAGGCGCTATTCAAACAAGCGGCCCAGCTGCAGGGAAGGACTCTTTCGGACTTCGTGGTTCAGGCAGCCTCCGAAGTAGCCTATCGCGTTGTTGAGGAACATCGTTTGATTCGATTAACAGAGAAAGAACAGGCTGTCTTTGTCGATGCTTTGCTCAATCCGCCACTACCGGGATCAAAGTTGAAGGCCGCTTTTCGCCATTACAGGGAGGTGATGGGCCGCTAAATGCGGGTAAATCATCCATCCCAACTATCGATTGAACGACTTGCGTCTCATCACGATAGGACACGATTCTTCTGTGGCATCGAAGCTCTTGACCGCTACTTGCGCCAACAATCCAGCCAGGATGCCCGGAAATTCGCCGCTGTAACCTTTGTTTTATTGGATAAGGACCGAACCGAAGTCTTAGGGTATTACACACTCTCAGCTATTAGTGTGCTGCTGACAGATCTACCAACTACTTTTGTCAAGAAGCTGCCCCGCTATCCCCTCGTGCCAGCAATTCTAATAGGCCGTCTTGCTGTAGATAAGGAACAACGCGGGAAACATTACGGGAAACTGCTGCTTATAGACGCACTTCAGCGTTGCTTGAAAATGGACCAGATTGGTTGGGTTGCCGTTGTGGTGGATGCAAAGGACGAAACCGCTGTAGCCTTCTATGAACGCTATCGCTTCATTCGCTTTTCAGAGACTTCGTTACGTCTCTTCCTTCCAAGGGAGACCATCCAAAGCTGCCTGTAACGCACTTGACCCACCATATCTCTCCTCTCGATAGGAAACCAGAGTCTGAAGACTCTCAGCCTTTTGGGAGAAGAGATAAGGTGGGGAGAAAGGAATTCCTCTACCCCGCGCTCTCCTCGCACGGCATAGGCCCAAGAAAGGTACAATTCAATAGAATTCCCAAGGTGCCGCACAAGGCGATCACGCTGGCCATGGGCAGGGCGGTTCCATTGTCGAAAAAACCGACCAGAAGAGTGCAGAGCGAAGCGGTGGTGAACTGGAGGGTACCCATCAATGCCGAGGCGGTTCCAGCAATGTGGCCCTGGGGTTCCATAGCCAGGGCAGTGGCATTGGGCATGATGAATCCCCCGCAAAACAAATAACTGACCAGAGAGAGGGCGATCCCAGTAAGCCCTCCAATCCCGGTAAGAGCAACCACCAACAGAACCATCCCCGCGCTGAACTGAACCAGGGTCGCGTTACGCAACACCTTGCGGGGATTAAAACCCTGCAGTAGGTGACCGTTGGTCTGCGAGGCGATCATCAAACCGAATGCATTCAATCCGAAGAACCATCCAAAGTGTTGGGGGGTGACATGGTGAAGATTGATGAACACGAAGGGTGAACCGGTGAGGTAAGCAAACAATCCCCCCAAGCTGATCCCACCCGCCAGGGAATGCCCCAGGAACTCCCGGTCACGCATCAACCCACCATAGATCCCTAAGATCCCTTTCAGATTGAAGGAATTCTTTGTGTTGGAGGTATATGATTCTCGCAGCCTGAAATGGACTGCTACCATTGAGGCTGTGCCATAGGCCGCCAGAAACCAGAACACCGCCCGCCAACCGAACCAGGCCAGCATGTAACCCCCGATGAGGGGTCCTACCATCGGTGCAATCCCCGATACCAGCGTGAGTGTGGCGTAGACGCGCAGAGTTTGCGAGGTTGGGAAGAGATCGCGGACCATGGCGCGTGCGATAACTCCTCCCGCACAGGCTCCAACTGCCTGGATGAAACGCAACGATGCCATCACCTGAGCCGAGGGAGAAAGCGCGCATCCCACCGAGGTGGCTACAAAGAACGAGGTCCCCAAGTACAGTACCGGCTTACGTCCATACCGGTCCGCGATGGGGCCATAGAGCGCTTGCCCAACCGCGAAACCCAGAAAGAAAGTGGTGATCGTGAATTGCAGGTCCGAGGTCTGAGCGTTAAAAACTTTCTCCAGCATGGGCAGAGAGGGCAAGTACATATCGGTCGCCAAAGGCGCGAAGGCGCATAGTGAACCCAGGATGACCATCAATTCAATGTTGGCCCAACTAAAGAGGAGGT
The DNA here is from genome assembly GCA_964581845.1 of uncultured bacterium. Taxonomy (GTDB): domain Bacteria; phylum Hinthialibacterota; class Hinthialibacteria; order OLB16; family OLB16; genus OLB16. Next base: position 5,911 of record CAZORO010000167.1, on the reverse strand, counting down.
ACTCTTTTGACGACATGCACATACTCACTAACAACAATGATTCTGACGCTGGAGAGGTGTGGTGTATCTGAATCATGGAAGCGATGAAGGTGTCGTAAGAACACCCAAGAAGATGGAATTAATCGCTCCTGAATTCTCGAGTTTCCAGATCCTTTCATGCTCTTCAGAATTCAAACCCATGCGAATACCACCAAAAGCTTATTTCAATGATCATTCTCTCTTAGGAAAAGATCGCACGATGATTCCTTTTCCCACATCACCTCTAACACTGCCCCCTTCACTCCGGCGGGTAGGATACAGAGCAGCGTATCCGAGACCGCATCATACTCTTGACACACCTGGATAGCCGCTCCAGAAACCTTGGTCTTTGCGTTAACGCTTGCTGCCTTGGCTTCAAGACAGGCAAGACGCAGCGTGGCCGGGGTCTTGTCCGGACTGCGTAATTCGATCTGTGTCAGAGTTTCCGTACTACTAACAGATCTTGCGCGTGGACCGGCAAAGAGAAGGCGCTGTGCAGCTTGACGGTGTTGATCCGCGTGAAGGTCCAGGAACAAACCCACCTGTTTTGGGGCAAGGACGGGGTCCTTCACTATGGCCAAATCTGGATCAAGCAGATCAATGAAGGTGCCTTGAGCGGTGTAAGGATTGCCGCAGGCCCGTACCGCAAGAAAATCACCGCGCTGACAGGAAAAATACTCAGGCTGTGTCAACGGGTTCCCATCCACGCTGGCCTTCGCAAGAAGATCCATCACAATCTTCCCACCGTTGGTATCATCGGCTAGCGAGGCTGCGGACTTGTTGTACCACAGGAAGCGTCCCTGCCCCACTGCAATAGTTGTGTTGGCCACTGGGTTTCCATCGCCTTTCTTCCAGATGCCAAGCCGTTCCCAGAGCTCCTGTTGCGGGGTGTCATAACCCTCTTCATGCCACCACTCCTCGACTGAGTTATAGGCATCCTCGCCACCCAGATAGATGAGTGTTCCACCCGCTTGTACCCACTCGGCCAACGGGGTGCTGCCACCCTCACGGCGTTGCGGTTTTTGTGCATCATAACTGAGTACCAGGGTCTTCACCTCTCCCAGGGTCTGAGGATTTGCGTAGAAACGCTCAATAGGAATTACAGGAATGGGGATTCCATGCCGCAACAGCGGTACGGTAAATCCATGTACCGATTCCATGCGTGAACCCTGCGGTCCACCACGCTGCCAGGAGAGACTATCCATCACGAGAAACCCGATATCAGCAACTTCATCATTTATTGGCGGGTCTGCCGGAGGGATATCCCCAATCTCTTGCAGCACCGCGAAGGCATTCATCAGCGCGCGGCGGTAATCTTCCGGACCTGGAGTTCCTGTCGCCATGTTGTAGCCGGGAAGAAAGACACGGTCCGGCCAGGGCATCACCTCGAAATCCCACATCCAGGGGAATTGCAGCATCGCCACCAGGCATTGATTGTACCACTTGCGGTAATCCTCCCAGGAATACTGGGGATCATCCTCAACCGGATCGGTCAGCATATAACAGGGAACAGAAGTACCCTTCACGAGATAGGCGAAATAGGAATACATTAAATACGCCGACTCGAAGAAATCTTCGTTGCGATCCATCCGCCTGCCCTCGGCCTTGGACATGCCCCATGCGATGGGACCGGTCCAGACCTGCCCAACAAAGCCATCCAAACCTTTATCCGCCAATCCCAGTGAACGTCCCGAGGCATAGGTCATCAGTCCATTGGCATGTGAGAGTAGGGGGTGGATCGGGAGGAGATATTTGACCTCCCGTCCCTTTCCAGCGGCGTATTCCTTGGTGTATTGAAGAGTATCCTCGACCAGCTCGAAGTAAAGCTCACAAAGGAGTTTGCTCGATTTGTAGTAGGCGTTGGTGGAGGAGTGGGGAGCCACCCAATCCGTGCCATAACGCTCTTTGTAGATTCTCTTGAAGGCTTCCCCATAACCGCCAGTGACATGCGCCAGGGGCTCCTCCGGCAGGATGCACACCCCTTCCCCATCGATACCGAGCTTAATCTGCCCGTGGACGAAGGCTTTCCAGCCCTCGGTGGGGATCATATAGGGTCTTACGCCTGCACACTCGATGGGATTACCGTAACGGTCCATCTCGGTCTCATCGAGGTGCTGTTCCCCATCCCATTTTCCGGTGGTGTAAATCCGTCCCGCGTCGGAGCCGATGAAAAACATCCGCCCGGTGGGATAACCAGCATTTCTCCAGGTCCTCATAAATGCACCTACATTCGGGCTACCATGTTGATGGACCACCAGAAAATCGACATCCAGGCCGATCATTGGATTAAAGGCCTCATTGGTTTGAAAAAAGGTGTTGCCGAGTTCAACAGCGGGGGATACGCTGGAAATCAGCATGAGTGTCAGGGGAATAAAACTTGATTTCATGAAATAGGACTCCTTGCAAACAAATGATCTATGTTATAAAAAACTAGATTCACAGCCTTCGAAAATGAGCACGACAATGGATTTAATCGGTTATGTCAATCCCGCGCACCATGTCAACTCCGTGTGATAACAAGCGGATAAATTCGCTATTCCGGTTGTCTTTTATACTGACTTTATATGTCTTTTTTATACCTGTGGCCTTTTTGTCACCGCCAATTTTCTCACCGACCCCCCCAATCCAAAATTCTGCACCGTCTCGCCAAAAAGGAAGTCATGCGGGAAACCCAGTTCGATGGCGCTGACCACATCCAGACGCTTCATGTGCTCCTCATCAAGCTCAAAATTCACCGCGCCCAGGACATCCTCGAGCTGCTCCGGTTTGCGCGCGCCGAGGATGGGGATGATATTCCCTGGTTTTTGCAGCAGCCACTTGACCGCCACTTGGGCGGGGGTGTGACCTGACTCCTTTGCCACCGCGACTACCTCGTCAGCGATTTCCAGTAGGCGTGGAGTCACCTTTGGATTGCGTTTGGCCTCCTCTGGGGAAAGCGAGACTCCCTTGTTGTACTTGCCGGTAAGCACACCCGCTTTGAGGGGCGACCAGGCGGTGACTCCCAGCCCGCAGGTATGCGCCATGGGCAGCAGATCTCTCTCACTGGTACGTTCCGCTAGTGAGTATTCGGTCTGCAGGCAAACCCAGGGGGACCAGCCACGCAGTTCGGCCAGCATGTTCGCGCGTGAAATCACCCAGGCGGGAGTGTCCGAGACCGCGCCATAGAGCACCTTACCGGATCTGACCAGATCATCGAACCCACGCATGACCTCCTCGATCTGAGTGGTGAAATCCCAGCCATGGAGATAGTAAAGGTCGATGTAGCCAGTTTTCAGACGCTTCAGGCTGACCTCCACCGAGCGCATCATGTTCTTGCGGTGGTTGCCATAGGAATTGATATCCCCCGGCCCCCCCAGCGTCGAAGGTGTACTTGGTGGCGATGACCCACTTGTCCCGTTCCGGCGCTACCAGCTCGCCGAGGATCTTCTCGCTTTGCCCATCGGTGTAGAGAATCGCGGTGTCGACAAAATTGCCGCCCGCCTCGGCAAAGAGTTCAAGTTGACGCTGGGAGCCCTCGCTAGAATCCCCCCAGCCCCACTTCTCCCCGAAGGTCATGGTTCCTAGACAAAGCTCCGAAACACGCAGCCCCGTGTTGCCCAACAGGAAATATCTCATCGTTTCCCTCCTTGCCGAATCCGGTGATAATGTCAGGATGCTACCTCTTGGGAAGAATGTGAAGAAGTGTGGAAAGGTGCGGAGGAGAACATGCGAACAAGCCTGTTGTGGGGAGTTTTTCTGATGATGGGTCAAGTGATGGGAGCCAATGCAGTAGGGGAGTGGAGACTATGGTACCAACAGTCCGCCAAGGAGTGGGTCGAGGCCCTGCCGGTGGGGAATGGACGTATGGGGGCGATGATCTTCGGCGGGGTTGAGAGGGAACGTATCCAGCTCAATGAAGAGACAATCTGGGATGGCTATGCGCGCGACACTACCAATCCAGAGGCTCTTAAAACACTGCCAGAAGTGAGACGTCTACTCTTTGAGGGGAAGAATGAAGAAGCTGCCAAAATCGCTGATGGCAGGCTCGAGGGCATTCCCAGCCGGATCAAATCCTATCAGACCCTGGGTGACCTGTGGTTGACCTTCCCTGGGATGGAGAGCGCTACCGATTACCAGCGTGGGCTGGATCTCGATACTGGGATTGCCTGGACCACTTTCAAGGTGAATGGTGTGACCTATTGGAGAGAGGTTGTGGCCACTCACCCCAGACAACCCATGCGCATCCGCATCACCGCCAGTCAACCAGGCAAGATTTCGCTCAGCGCCACCTTCACCCGTGAGAAGGATGCCGAATGCTTGAGCCTGGACCAGAACCGTCTGGCTCTGCGCGGGCAGATCAAGTGCATCCATGACCAGACTGGTGAGAATGTGGGTCAACGCTTCGAGGGGCAGCTCCTAGCCAAACCCAAGGGGGGAACCCTCAAAAATGAGAAGGGAATCATGGAGATCACCGGCGCGGATGAGGTGCTCTTCCTCTTCGAGGCGGCTACCAGCTACCGTGGCGGCAATCCAGAGCAACTCTGCCGGAACCAACTCGAGGCCCCGCCCGTGGATACGGAGGATCCGCTTTGGCATCACACGCTCTTCAACCGTGTCAGCCTCGATCTGGGGAGCAGCCGGGCAAATGGCCTGCCCACCGATGAACGTTTGAAAACGGTCCAGGAAGGGGCCTCCGATCCGCATCTGGCGGCGCTCTACTTCCAATATGCACGTTACCTGCTGATCTCTTGTTCTCGTCCCGGCGATTTCCCCGCCAACCTTCAGGGAGTTTGGAATGAGCATCTCAATGCCCCCTGGAACAGCGACTACCACACCAATATCAACCTGCAGATGAACTACTGGCCGGCGGAGGTGGCGAATCTTCCGGAGTGCCATCTGCCACTCTTCGACTACATGGACTCGCTGGTTCCATCTGGAGAACGTACCGCCAAGGTTCATTATGGCGCACGAGGGTGGGTGGTTCATCATGTCAGTGACATATATGGAGTTACCACCCCGGCGGATGGAGTCTGGGGCATCTGGCCGATGGGCGCGGCATGGCTGGCACAACACCCTTATGAACACTATCTCTTCACAGGCGATAAGGAGTTTCTCGGCAAGCGAGCTTATCCGCTGATGAAAGGCGCTGCGCAATTCATACTAGACTTCTTGATCGAGGACTCTCGGGGACGGTTAGTGACCAATCCCTCGCACTCTCCCGAAAACCGGTTCCGCAAGGCCGATGGGACCGAGTCGATGTTCACTTATGGCTGCACCATGGACCTGGAGATCATCCATGACCTTTTCACCAACTGTATCGAGGCCAGCCAGGCACTTGGTGTGGATGAGGAGTTCCGTGGACAACTCGAATCAGCCCTTCACCGGTTGGCACCACTCCAGATCAGCGCCAAGACAGAACGGCTTCAGGAATGGATCGAGGATTATGAGGAACCTGAGCCAGGGCACCGTCACATGTCACACCTCTATGGTCTCCATCCGGGGGATCAGATCACACGCCGGGGCACCCCGGAGCTCTATGCGGCGGCACGTAAGTCGCTCGAGTACCGTCTCTCGCATGGTGGCGGCCACACCGGTTGGAGCCGGGCCTGGATCACCAACTTCTGGGCGCGTTTCGAGGAGCCTGAGCTGGCTTGGGAAAACCTGCAGGTTCTGCTGGCCAAGTGTACCTTGCCGAACCTGTTCGACACCCATCCGCCCTTCCAGATCGATGGCAACTTTGGCGGTGCGGCGGGTATCGCAGAGATGCTGCTGCAAAGTCACGCTGGCGAGCTGAATCTCCTGCCCGCGCTCCCCAAGGCGTGGCCAACCGGCAGCTTTACCGGTCTGTGTGCGCGGGGTGGCTTCCAGATCGGCCTGGCTTGGAAGGATGGCAAGGTGATATCAGGTTCAATCC
>CAZORO010000166.1:0-10107 GCA_964581845.1 uncultured bacterium | reverse complement strand
CCTGGTCCATGGAGAAGCTCTGGATGCCTCTCTTCCTCGGATGGTTGATCAAGTTGCTGATCACACGTTACGGCGGGGCACGCACCTACCGGCGTCTGCTCCCCTTCTTTGTGGGTCTGGTGATGGGGGAATTCGTGGTGGGGAGCCTCTGGAGTATCTTCGGAGGAATTGTGGGAATACCCGTGTATCATTTCTGGGGCGGATGAGCCCGTGACTGAACACTCTCCGATTCCAGGCGATATAAGAGATGGGGAGTCTTGTGGTCTACCCATGGAATCATGCCTTCGCGGGAATGACGAAGGGGAAAGAGTTCATCAGAAATCGTCATCGCCGCGAAGGCGGGATTCCATTGATCCACCTCCTTTCCGCGCGGCGACTCCACGCGCCATGGCAATTGCCTGCGCCTTGACTCCCCTGCTGGCATTGTGGGTAGTCAATTCCGAGTTCATCTGGTGGAACTGCGCCTCCACCGCGATCTCGCTGTTCATGCATGTCATCTTTCCGCTTTTCTTCATTGCACTCTTGAACCTTTGGCTGGAGAAGCGCTATCCCAACACGGCACTCTCACCGGGAGAGATCATGACCATATATGTCATGCTTTCGGTGGCCGGGACGATGTGCAGCCATGACTTCATCCAGATTATTGTCCCCATGCTGGCCTACCCGGTGTTCGCCGCGAATCCTCAGAATCGTTGGGGCGAAATACTGCTTCCTCACCTTAAAGAATGGGCCCTGATCACCGACAAGGATATTTGCACCGCAATGGCATTGGGGAATGCCTCCCTATTCACTCGCGAATCCCTGGCCGCACTCGCCAAACCTTTCCTTTTCTGGAGCTTTTTTACCCTCCTGTTGATGTTCTCCTTGCTTTTCCTCAACTGCCTCCTCCGGAAACAGTGGACTGAGCAGGAACGGCTTTCCTTCCCGGTCATCCAGATTCCTCTCACCATCGCCTCCGATTTGGGGAGCCTGCTTTCCAACCGGATTTTCTGGCTGGCTTTCATGATCAGTGGAGGGATCGACATCCTCAATGGAATCGCTTTTTTCTACCCAAGTCTTCCCTTCATCCCCACCGAGGATGCCCTTAAGTTCCGGGACTACTTTTTGGAGCGGCCCTGGAATGCGATTTCCGGAACCACATTGAGCATCTACCCCTTTGCGATTGGATTGGCCTATTTCCTACCAACCGATCTGGCTTTCAGTTGCTGGTTTTTCTTTTTGTTATTCAAGGTTGAAATGGTTGCGGCCGCTTCTCTGGGGATAACCGATCTGCCAGGCTTTCCTTTCCCTCTCGAACAGTCCGCTGGAGGGTACCTTGGACTGGGATTGTTCGCTCTCTGGCTTTCACGGCGTCACTTGAGGGCAGTCTGGCGGACAAGCCTTGGAAAAGAAGGCGAGCTGGATGAGAGCGATGAGCCAATGCGCTACCGGACCGCGCTGTTGGGGCTGGTGATGTGCAGCATTCTGCTGGTGGGCTGTGGAGTCAGCCTGGGGAGTTCAACCGGGAAAATGGTAGCCTTCTTCATCATGTTTTTCTTGTATGCTTTGGCTATCGCGCGGATGCGCGCGGAACTGGGACCACCGGCGCATGACCTGCACAATATCGGTCCCGACAAGCTGATTACCAACTTCTTCGGTACGCGGAATCTGACCGGCGGGGAGCATGGAACCTTCGCGATGTTCTTCTGGTTCAACCGTGCCTACCGCGCTCACTTCTCCGCTCACGGCATGGAGGGATACAAAGCCGCACAGATCACCCGGGTAACCACACGGTCGATGACGACTGCACTGGTGGTCGCGGTAGTGGTTGGGTTGGTCTCGGCTTGGTGGGCCACTCTCCAGAACATTTACATTTATGGATACAGCGGACGTTTAGTGGGGGATGCCTACTCCTCGGAGGCCTGGAATGCCATGGCGGGAGCGGTCTCCCTGCCACAACCACCAAGGATCGCGGCAACCATCGCCACCGGCCTGGGGCTATTGTTTACACTGTTGCTCGGAGCCTTGAGAATGAAATTCACCTGGTGGCTCTGGCACCCGGTGGGTTATGCCACCTGCTCAACCTGGTCCATGGAAAAGCTCTGGTTCTGCCTTTTTGTAGGATGGCTCGTCAAACTATTGATTACCCGCTATGGGGGGGCTCGCATGTACCGCAGGGCCCTACCCTTCTTCATTGGCTTGGTGTTAGGGGAATTTATCATCGGTAATCTTTGGACCATCATTGGGGGAATAATGGGTATACCGGTTTACCGGATATGGGGTTAGTATTTGGAACTCCCCATCGGGAGGCGTGTGCGTTCTCAAACTCACCCCCCAATCTCCCGCTCCCGCTAGGAGAGGGGGGAGAAAGGGTGAGGTCCAAACACGAGACCGGGGTGATCTGTTGAAGAAAGCATTTTGGTGGGCCCTTTCCATCAGTTTCGTGGTCCTGACTGTGGCCTTATGCGCCTGGTTGGGAAGACCCATCCCGCTTGACATCAGTTTCAAGGAAGACACCTCAGGTGATGACTTGAACCTGGAACGGATCCGTACCACAGTCACGGATTTGAGTTCTCTCGGTTCCCGGGTAACCGGCTACCCCGGCGCGGAAAAGGCGGCTGAATACATCCAGGAACGCCTCCGTGCGGATGGTATTACAGAGATCGAAACCGAATCTTTCGATGTGGCTTCCCCAATTGTGGACTATGCCACTTTGGAGGCACAAACACCCTCGCAGATCATCCGCTTCCCAATCTATCCACTCTGGCCAAACCTAGCTCGAACCTGCCAAACCCCGCCCAAAGGGATATCAGGTCCCATCGTGGATGTGGGGCGTGGTTCCGATTTTGAATTGAGCGGCAAGCAGCTCAACGGATCGATTGTGGTTCTGGATTGGGACTCCAACCTGGAATGGCTGAATATCCCAGAGTTCGGAGGTAAGGCGGTTCTCTTCAGGGATGATCCCTATGGGACAGGATACACCGCGCGTAACAAGCTGGTCACGGTTCCCGCCGATTTCCCCCGTTACTTCATCCGCACCACAGACTTGCCCGCACTCGGCCAGATTCTAGCAGCCACGGGGACCGAGGTCCGGATCACCTGCCAGATGGGGTGGAGACATGCTACAGCCAGAAACATCCTGGCTCACCTGCCGGGAACTCCCATTTCCGGAAATCCCAAGAATCCAGACACAGCGGCGATCATCCTTCATGCCTATTACGACAGTGTCAGTGTAGTCCCGCAGCTCGCACCCGGCGCCGAACAGGCCATAGGGGCAGCCACATTGCTGGAACTGGCCTCCTACCTGATCACCCACCCCCCAGAATCGCAACGTCCCGTCTTTTTCCTCTTCACCGGAGGGCATGGCGAGGCATTGGCAGGCATCACTCATTTCGTCCGTGAAATGAAAGATGGTCTCAAGCTGGGCTGGACACCAGAACAGCAAACCACCTTTCTTGCACGGATGGGACGTCCCGGCTTATTCGCGGGACTAGACCTCTCCAGCCGTTCCGAACGCTTCGGAATATTCTGTCTGGGGCGTTACCGCGGGTACTTTGAACACTTGTTGCGTCCCAGGTTCAGCCTGATGGGGCTCAAACTCAGTGAGTATGCCGCCAATCACTCGGCGGAACTCGATCCAGCCAAAGAACTCTCCCCCTTTGTCGATGGGATCAACCTGACCTTGGGACGTGGTTGGTGGACATACTTCCCCTATCAAGCCCCCTTCGAGAGCGAGATGCCGGTCCTGGCTGGGCTTCCCGCGATCACCTTGGCCACGGTTAATGATGACCGGAGGTATGTGGACACGCCGGGTGATACAGCCGATCGCTTCGACAGCTACCGGTATGGACGCCAGATCCTGTGGGAGAAAGGAAGGCGTGTCGGATTGCTCAAGATCGCCCAAGCTCTGGTGAACTGGCGCGGCCCCTTTGTCAATGCAGAGCTGCTTGAAAAGTGGTCACGGCTTTCAGGGCGCGTGTTATGGTTGGAACCTAAGACCAACTACACACCGGATGAACCACTTGGCAACTCACCCGTGTTCTTCAAGTCCCAGCGTGGGGATAAATATCTGATGGGGACACGCGGGGTCCCCACGGTCTTGACCGATGAGAAGGGAAACTATGAATTTGATGGCCTGATCGACATCACCGGTAATTTCCTGTTCATCGAGTGCCTGGTCGAAGCTTATGGGGTGGCCGATGAACAGTTTGTGAAGACCAATCCCACTGCCTGGGCGGAACTTGAAAGGGCACGTTCTCAACGTGGAAGACTCCCGGAACCCTTGGCCTTGGATGGATCCGTGATCTTCGCGCAAGACATGGCTCGTCCGCTCGATTTCCCCTTCAAGGGACCCATCCTTAAGCCCGAACAGAGCCTCAACCTGATCACCTTCCCCTGCCGTTCGATCACTCTTTATGGACTGACCGAACCGCGCGGATTCATCCCACTCAAACAAGTCGTGCTTCTTGAAGCGGGTACGGACAGTCCCCCTTTCCAGTTTGGACAGAGCACCAGTGACTTCACCCTCGGAATGGTTGAGGAAAATTGTGTCAGCCTGTGGGCTGATCCCGCAATGCAGGTGCGGATCACTTTTGGGCTGGGTTTTCAAGGGAAGCGGCTGGTCTTAACGAACAGCACCCCTCAGATTCCTCTTGGCGAAGGGTATCTCTTCGATAGGTTGGACACGATCCCCTCCATGGTGCTCCAGGGCGCGAAGGACATGTGGAATTTAGACTCGGTACGAATCGCCCGGCTCGAATCCCATGGAATCCAAAACCCGCGTGTGCGTTCACTCCACGCCGAGGCGGAGAAGTACCTAACCCGTGCGGATCAAGCCCTGGTAAAAGCCGATTACCTGACCTACCGCAGCGCTAGCGAGAGAGGCTGGGCACTCGAAAGCAAGGCCTATAGTGAACTCTACACGATTACCAACAACATGATTCGCGGCGTGCTCTTCTACTTGGCGCTCCTAATCCCCTTCTCCTATTGTTTCGAACGCCTTCTCTTCGCGGCCTCCACGATTCGTGGACGGATCCTGGGGATGATGGCTGTCTTCGGAGTGAGCTTCCTGGGGCTAGTCCTGGTCCATCCAGCCTTCCGCTTTACCAAAACTCCCTTGGTGGTGTTGCTGGCTTTTCTGATTCTCTCTTTGGCACTCGCCGTAATTGCTCTGATCCTCGGCAAATTCGATCGTCTGTTGCTCGAACAGAAAATGCTGGTCACGGGCCTTCATGAAGACACATCCAATTTGGGTGGAACCACGGCGCGGGCGGCAGATCTGGGAATCTCCAATATCCGTAGGCGTCCCCAACGCTGTTTCCTGACCGCCGCGACGATTGTCCTGGTCACTTTCACGCTGTTGTCCTTCACCTCACTGATCCCCGAAACCAGCATCTCGGTGCTGCGTCACCCCAAGGGAACTCCGGAATACAAAGGCCTCCTCGCCCGCGACCGTGCCTGGTTAACTCTACCTCTGCCGTTATATCAATCATTCAAACGGACCTTCGAGGGGGTAGAAGTAGCGGATCCTATCGATGAGGAGTCCAGTGAGGTTTCATATTCACGCAAGGGTTCAGTGGTCGCGGGAAGAGCCTGGTTTTTTTCGGATTCTTTGGGAAATCTTTCGCAAATCGACCTGTCCCCAGCCCCTTCAGGCGAAGTAACCGGCAGCACCCATCCAGAGGGGTTCTTCACAGCGGGCGTGTTGCTGGGGATGGAACCCAACGAAACCCATGTGACAGGAATCGACAGAGCCCTGGCCGCGGGGAGGTGGTTCGAAAGCGAGGATGACATGGGGATCATCCTCCCCCTGCATATCGCCAAGTTCCTGGGGTATGGCCCGGAGGATCTTGGAAAGGGAGTACTGGTCTATGGTGAGACGCTGCCTTTGATCGGACTGCTCGATCAGGCTCAGGTCGACAAGATGGTGGATGTGGATGGCGAGTCATTGATGCCGGTGAACTTCGCGCTCCAGACCCTCATGCGCGCCAACCGCGAGGATCAGGAGACACCGGATACACTGGAGGATTATGTTCATTACCCCTGCGACCAGGTAGCGGTGGTCCCGCTCAAGTTCGCGCAACGTCTGGGGGCCCCATTCCGGAGCGTGGCGGTACGCACTGGGCCCGAGGTGGATGTGAAGATCGAAGCAGAGGGGTACGCCCGCCGTTCCAACACCACCATCCTGGCCTCCGATGGCAAGACAGTCGATTTGTATGCCTCTCTGGACCGTAGCCGGGTTAATGCAGCGGCGGAGATCGTGGTTCCAGTCCTGCTGGCTTTCCTGATGGTGTTGGGGACGATGCTCGGGTCGGTGTATGAGAGGAAGGGGGAGATCTTTATCTACAACTCGGTGGGGCTTTCACCCACGCATGTCTCCATGCTGTTCTTCGCGGAGTCCGCTGTATATGCCATTCTAGGCGCCAGCATGGGTTATCTCCTAGGCCAAATTGTTTCGCGGATTCTGTATATCACAAATACCTTTGAGGGGATCACTCTTAATTACTCCGCTGGCTCTACCGTGTTCGTGACTGGACTCACCATGTTGATCGTGCTCCTGTCCACCCTCTTCCCCATGCGTCAAGCCTTCCTCGCGGCTGTTCCAGAGGCCAAGGAAAAAAAGCCAGAGGGCGAAGAGGATTCCGGTGAGAGTCTCAGTACTTATCTCCCCTTTGTGACCGACCTGCATGGAGCCCTTGCCATGCAGGCCTACATGCATGAATTTTTCGAGGGTATCCAGGGGGTTTCGGTGGGGCAGCTGGCGGTGGATGAATTGGGAGCTGTAACCAAAACCCATGAAGGGCAACCTGCACCTTCCCTTCATTTCCGGGCCTGGCTGGCTCCCTTCGACCTGGGGATCAGCCACGATGCTGAGCTGAGTGTCAGATACCGTCCCGACCAAAAAATCCACCAGTTTCATCTCACCGCCCGAAGGCATTCCGGAGACCAGCAAAACTGGCGGCGTCTAACTCCCCGCTTCATAGCGACTCTGCGCAAGCAGCTTCTGATGTGGCGGATCCTCCCCAAGGAGGAACATGCCAGTTATGCCCAGCGGGGAGAAACACTGTTCGCAAGGACCACAAATGAACGAACAGCATAAGCACCTCCCATCCATTCCGGAGACGGCCCCGGTGAATGGAACCATCTTTGACTCTTCCGATAGAGATGCGCTTGGGCGCGGTCCCTATGTGGAGGGTTTCACCGGGCGGACAGTCCTGGGTGCGTTGTTTGTCGCCTTTGTGATGATGCCGGGGTCGATCTATCTCGGACTGGTCGCGGGGCAGTCGCTGGGGCCAGCGGCGGAATGGGTCACGGTTATCCTGTTCGCGGAGCTTTCGCGGCGTAGTTTCACGCAGCTGCGCAGACAGGAGATCTTTATCCTGTTCTATGTGGCCTCCAGCCTCGCGGCGGTGGCGCTCACCCACCTGGCCTTGGCGGGCGGACCCTTCGCGGGAGCGATCTGGAACCAGTACCTGGTTCAATCACCACAAACTCAAGCGATTTCAAACCACATTCCTGACTGGGTGGTGCCAGCCATGGAATCACCGGGTGTTCAGAAACGTAATCTGGCACACCCGGATTGGTGGTGGAGCTTGTCACGCGGGATTCTATCGCCGGTCCTCTTGATCGTTATCGGGCAGATCCTTGGCCGTGTGTCCTGGCTGGGGATGGGATACCTCTTATTCAGGCTCACCTCGGATATTGAGCGTCTTCCCTTCCCGCTCGCGCCAGTCGCCGCCGAGGGTGCCACCGCACTGGCGGAGTCAACCGACCGGGAGGAAGGTTTTCAGACGCGCAGGAAGAAGTCCTGGCGTTGGAATGCCTTCAGTTTCGGAGCATGCCTGGGGATTGTGTTCGGTCTGATCTATGTCTTTCTTCCGGTGGCTAGCGGGCTTTTTATGGCCAAACCGATCATGATTCTGCCGATCCCCTTCATCGATTTCACCAGCCGTATCGAAGGATTACTCCCTGCAAGCCTGATATCGATCAGCTTCGATGCCAGCCTGTTCCTGGCCGGTATGATTCTACCCTTTCCCTTGGTAATGGGTACCTTCACCGCCATCCTGCTAACCAGCGTGTTCGGAAATCCCATCCTGGAAAGCCTGGGTTTCTTCCAGCACTGGCACCCCGGTAATGGATTGTTGGTCAACCAAATGATCCTGAGCTTCGATTTCTGGATGAGCGTGGCACTCGGACTTGCGGCCGCTGTCGCCCTGATCGGCGTTTACAGTGTCTTGAAAAATTTCCTGCCGGGTACCTTAAGGTCCAAGGAGAACGAGGCAACACCGATACCAACAAATGGGACCGGTGAAGTAGAGCCACCCTACCGGACACCCTGCAAACAACGTGGGGATTATCCGGTCTTCTTGTGCATTGGTCTCTTTGTGCTTGCCACCAGCTGTTACATCTGGATTTCTCACATTCTCGTTCCTGAGTTTCCAGTCTGGATCATCCTGATTTTCGGTTTCATATGGACTCCCCTGCAATCCTATGTTTCAGCGCGGCTGGTGGGGATCACTGGAACAGGCATAACCACTCCCTTTCTTAAGGAGACTGTCTTCATTGTCAGTGGTTACAAGGGGGTGGATATCTGGTTCGCGCCGATCCCGCTGGCTGACTATGGCACCGTCGCGCAACGTTTCCGTGAACTGGAACTCACCCGTACACGCTTCACCTCGATCGTGAAAGCGGAGCTGCTGATGCTGCCCATCAGCTTGATATCGAGTTTTCTGTTCTGGTGGTTGTTTTGGAGCATGAACCAGGTACCAGCGGAGTCTTTTCCCTTCGCCACACGTACCTGGCCGGTAGCGGCACGTCAAACCTACCTGATCCTGACCGCGAACAGTTCGGAACAACCTCTCCTTCTGCAGGCCCTTAAGATCCCAGTGATTGCAGGCTCCTTCGGGGCAGGGATGGTGGTGTATTTCGGCTTGTGGCTTTTCGGTTTACCTCTGGCTTTCTTTTATGGAATGATCGGCGGGGTGGGAGCGCCGCTGCATGCTGGATTGGCATTGGTTTTTGGGGCGTTGCTTGGACGGTTTTATTTCAAGCGCAAATTCGGGGAGCAGATGTGGGGCCGTATCATCCCAGTCGTGGCTGCCGGATTCGCATGCGGGATGGGGCTTTCAGGGATGCTGGCGGTCGCGGCGGCGATTGTGTCGCAGTGCACAAGGGAGCTCCCCTTCTAGTAAAGCCTCCAATTCGGCATTGCCGCTTCACCCTGGGGATGGGCAAGGGCCACATTCGACATCGCGCTCATGTTCTTCCCCGAGTCGAAGGAAAACACCGCCACATAAACCGGGGTTGCATCACCCGTATCCAGAGTCCAGGTCTGTTTCTCCCCAACAGCAGGAACCAGGTCCGGACCCACCACATGCCCGGCCCACCAATTGGTGACCGTACTACTAGTGGAGTGTGTTTCCACAAGAGACTGGGTGCTCCAAACGATCAGATATCGAGCGGATTCGGCGGGAGCAGTCCATCTAATCTGGGTTACGGCGCCGGCTTGAACTGCACTCAGATCCGTAATTGCTGGTGGGGGAGTGGTGTCTTCCCGCGGCATGTTCTGGACATACAGGTAATAACGGCCCTCGAATTGGCCTTTCCACTGCGTGAACTCGCCATAAGCAGTCTCGCCACCATTCAAACCCACAGTCACGTATTGGTGGAGCTGATCGAGATAGGGCTGCTTGCCGGTGTGCCAGTAATACCAGGCTTGTGGATCGGCCCAGGTCAGGCTGGTCCCACTGGATACTCCGCTTCCTCTCTCGCGCGCATTGAAGTAGTAAGGGAAGTTGCCATGATGGAGGTTCCACTCCATCAACCCAGAGAGATAGCAGAATCCCTCCGCATACGCTTGCCAATCCCCCTGAGCACGAACCTCCTCGAGGTAGTCCACCATGAAGCGCGCGAGAAAACCGGTCTGGAAGCCGCCTCCCGAATCCTCGACTGAAAGGAGCTGATCGCCATAAAGGGAATCTTGTTCGGGACGTAGATAGAGGCGGATGTAGTCTCCCAGGCTATCCAACAGGCTGAGATTTCCAGTCACCCGGTAGGCTTGAAGCGCATGATTGAGCGCATGGCCGATCGCACGGCTGCTGGTGTCGGGGAAAGGATCGAGCCTGTTCA
>CAZORO010000165.1:0-10177 GCA_964581845.1 uncultured bacterium | reverse complement strand
GATCATTCCATCGCCCTGAAATTGGTCATAGGCCGCGTGCAGCAGGTCACGTAACGTATCCGCATCCAGACCATTGGTTTGCCCGCGGTCATCCACGGGGGTTTCATCATCCCAGACATTCAAATCAAAAAAGGCACCCTTGTGAGCGATGACGTAGTCATGGTTAGTGAGGGTGTGATTCTGCTTTTCGGCGCAGTCCCAACTACTCAACCAGAAGCCATCGAGATAGTACCCCATCCTTTTTGGGTTGGCCTTTCCAGTCTTAATCATGTTTTCGATCAACCAGTGATAGGCATCGCACTTGGTGCTTCCGGTAGAGGGAAGGTTGGTGCCGGGGATGGTCCCTTGACCGGTGAAGAGGGAGCCACCCTCGGCGGTAATAAAGGATCGCTTGACAGCGAGATTCGGACCTTGCAGCACCAATTTCGTATAGAGTGAACTGGCGGAGGTGTCATAACGGATACAGAGTAGATTCTCGCAACCCGCAAGCGAGGAGGCCAAATTCGAGGTGGCGGGAACCCGCTCATCCCAGACCACGGCACCTTGGTAGTAGGAGGAAAAGCGCTCAAGGAGACCTGTGAGCGAAGCCGGTTTTTCGACAGCCCTACCCTCCAGCGTTCCTCCGCCTTCAGTCATCCGTGACCACCAGAAATCATCCGGCTCGGTGTTGTAACGGATATAAAGGCGCGCGGCATCCCGGTTCACCAAGCCCTGGAGCGAGGCCACCAGGTGAGTTTCATCCCAGTAGCGGTGCCGCTGAGCCGAGTCATTCACATTCAAGGAGGCCAGCGGGGTCATGTCGTAGAACACTATGGCTTCCGTTTGCGCTTGCAAGGGAACCTCCAGGAATCCAATGCATGCGATCGCCAGCATGGCTGTGGTTAGCCGGGGGTAAGCCCAGCGCCACCCCCGGAGATGGTGCGACAAGTCAATCATCTCTATCCCTCCCAGACTGATTGAAGCATCATGGCATATCGAGGAGACCGAATGGAGATGAAGCTATCATTTACGAAGAGGATCACCAGAAGATCTTGGTTACTTGATGTGGTGTGATAGTGTGGATGGAACGACAATAAGTTCGGGCTTGCAGGAGAGGGAGGAGTAAGACCATAATGGATTATGATCTTTCCCAGCACGCGCGAGAGCGCCTGTGTGAAAGGGGTATTCAGATATCTTGGCTTGAACACGCTCTCAGTGAACCAGATCTGGCCGAGGAGGATGAGGACGATCCGCGCTTGGAGCACCGGTTAGCCGTAATTAAGGAATGCGGGCATCGAGTTCTGCGCGTTGTCTGCATCCCAAGCAACCATCCACTCAAAGTAGTCACGGTTCACTTTGACAGGAGTATGAAAGGTAAATTATGAAACTGACCATCGATCCCGAAGCCGATGCGCTTTATCTACGTCTTAGTGATACGCCGATTGTTGATTCTGAGCGAATCGTGTCTGGAATTGTCCTCGATTATGACTCTGGCGATAACGTAGTTGGCATTGAAATGCTGCATCTATCGAAACGGGCGCCCAAAGCTGATTTGCAACGTCTTCTCTTTGAGACATTGAGTCAAGTACCTCGCTGAAAAAACATCCAAAGTAATACAAACAGATATAAGGAGTATCCTTGAGCGAACTGTGTTTCTACCCCTTTTCTCCCACGGTTGATCCAACCCCCGAAAGTTGTTTGAATTGTTCCGATATACCCGCTAGCTGAGATTGAATCTGGCGTAGTGTCGCCCGCCGTGAGAACACCACCAGGAAGATCGTGGCGGCCGCCGAAAGAACAAACAGGATGGAGCAGATATACACACTATAGAGACACAGCGTGGCAGTCAGGCTTGCGAGATTGCCGACTCCCGGTTGGTCGTTTACTGTCTGAACCTGCGCAATCCACTCGACCAACAAGGGAAAGATGAAAGTAAAGAACCCATGTACCGCCAGGACGAAGAATACCGCTGTAAGCACCCAGAGAGATCCTGCCAGAATCCACAGCATACGGAACCTCCATTCGGCACGGCGGGTGATGAGTGATGATGCTTGTTCAAGGGAATCGGTTTGATCTTCCAGCGGGCTAGCGCCCTTTTTAAGCAAGTGCTCTCCAATTTCTTTGTCGCTTATCATGGTTTTTCCTCCATCTGGCGCCGTAGGGCGCGCTTAACATGGTAAATCCGCATGATCTCAATGAATGCATTGTGATCGCCTATCTGACAACCTTCCACGAGCGTCTGTTCCCAAAGCTGGGTTGCGAGATTGTCCATACCCTCTCCCAGAGATGTTCTAGTGATAAGTTGCGGAAAGTGAGGATTAGTTCAATCCCTTTCATCCCCTTGGTTGGGTCCCTCATTGGGACTATCCTTATAGAGTGCGGGTGATCGCTCTCTCTACACTTAAAACTTTCTGGGAAAAACACCCGGAATACCTCGAGGTTAGGGAACCGGTGTTGGCCTGGTACAGGTACACGCTTCATGCGGAATGGGACTCACCAGCTGATGTAAAGTAGGATTATGGATCGGCAAGCATCCTGCGCGATGGCCGTGTTGTGTTCAATCTCGGTGGTGGCAAGTATCGCCTTGTAGTGTGGATCAACTACTCCTACCACATCGTGTACATCCGCTTTATCGGAACTCATGCCCAATATGACCGCATCGATGCTCAAAAAATATAATGGGAGCGATGAAATGAAAATTAAACCAATCAAGACTACCAAAGATTATAGGGAGGCTCTTCACGAGATTGAGACCCTTATGAATGCAAAGCCTGATACTCCTGAAGGGGACCGTCTCGATGTTCTGGCGACTCTTGTCGAAGCTTACGAATCAAAACACTACTCCCTGGATGTTCCAGATCCGGTAGAAGCGATCAAATTCACAATGGAGCAACGCGGTCTAAAGGTAAAGGATCTACAACCGATGATTGGCCATCCCAACAGAGTTTATGAGGTGCTCAATCGCAAGCGTCCATTGACTCTACGAATGATCCAACGTCTCCATCACCAGTTGGGCATTCCCGCCGAGAGTTTAATTGGCCGTCCAAGTTAACTCACCACATCCTATCCATCCTTGCGTCTCCTTGCTCCACGCTAGTATGATGATAGTAACCGGGGGCGATTTGGCTTCAAAGGCTTTATAGATTCCTGATGTTATATAGGCGTTACAATGAAAACCACAATTGACTTAGAACAGGAACTCATTGAGGAGGTAATTTCCCTTGGTGGATTTCACTCCACGGGAGATGCCATTTCCACAGCCCTTTCCGAATATGCAAAAATGTTGAAAAGGCGCCGTGCTCTCAATTTGTATGGGACAGTTGAATGGCAAGGAAACCTGTCTGAACTTCGTTCTTCACGTGGGGGGAATACCCCGTGACCTTGGTTGATACCTCAGTGTGGGTAGATTACTTGAACGGATTCCAGTCTCAAGAAGCTCAATGGCTTTATAAAGCAATTAGAGAAGATCGTCCCCTTGTCATTCCCGGCCTCGTTCTCGCGGAAATCCTATGCGGATTGAAAGGTGAAGATGATTCTGAGCGAATTCAAACAATAATACTGGCAGGCTTCGAGGAAGCTCCTCCGCTTGTTCTGGACGACTATGTGGATGCCGCCAGGCTCTTCCGAAAATGCCGTTCTAGAGGTTTCACCTTGCGGTCTCTTGTTGATTGTTTAATCGCGGGAATCTGTATACGGTATGGGTATTCACTATTGAGCAAAGATCGTGACTTCCTCTCAATTGCTGCGGTAGTGGATCTTAATCTCCTCCGGGTTACTGGCTGATTTCAGTTTTTCCCACAAACCATCCTTGCATCCTGTCACTCCCCATGGGTATGATGATAGTAACCGGGGGCGATTTGGCTTCGACGGGTTTGAAGCAGGTCCTTGGAAGCAGGCCGTGCGGTCCGCCGGTACGTTATCCCAGGTGGAACAAACACAACTGCCGATTATGACATGGCATTGGCCGCCTAATTACAGGTAGCCGGTCTCCCACCCCTGGGTCGCTTGGAGGGTGGATAAGGCCTCAAAAACAAGCGTCTAGTTGGGGGATGCGCCCGTGGTCCTCCAATGAAACCCTAATGGGCCCGCCTGTGAGCTGCCTGTCCGGTGGTTACTCCCAGGTCAGAATCCAACCGGAATAAGCCTGTAGAAACCTTGGATGAGCCAGATTCGGACGGGGGTTCGAGTCCCCCCGCCTCCACCACTTCCGTCTCTTTCGTGATTCAAATACACCCCAGGCGGGGGATCCTTTCCCACCCTTATTGACATACGATTTTCATATTCGTATGATGTCATTCATACCAATTGAAAGATTCCATGAGGTGAATTGCAAATGAAACTGCTGCCAATAGGTGTGTTCTTTGTCCTAGTCCTGGCGTTTTTCCCCCCTGTTTCCTTTGGTTTTGACTCGATCTGGTCCACTCAGGTGGTGGATGTGACGGGTACGGGGATCCACCCCGCTATCTCCTCCACCGAACAAACTGTTTCCATCCGTGGTGTGGTCTTGAATTCGTCCACTGAATACCTTCCCGCCGCGGCCGCATGGGGACCTGCCATCTTTCAAATCTATGTCCAGTCACTCGAAAATCCCTCAGCAGGAATCGCTCTCTTTGAGGGATACTTCGCGGGCAATGTGGGGGCCGATTTCTTGGCCATGGGTATCGCGGCGGGCGACATCGTAGAGGCCACTGGTTTGATCGCCAACAACAGTGGCAAGGTCAATATGAATTCTCGTCATGGAGCGGTGGATGTGTTCACCCTCAAGATTGTCCAAAAGGACGTTGGAATGCCGGACCCCATTGTGATTCCCAATATCGCCGCCTGCAACTTCTTCGATACCACCGACACAGTGGCGGGTGAGGATCAGTTCCGCCGCAAGGGAGGAGAGCTCTACCAGGCCCAGTGGTGTGTTCTTAAAGGGGTGTATCTCCAGAGCGGTACTTGGGCTAATGGCGAAACTGTGGTAATCACCGACTCATCCGGTGGGACTCTCGATATGTTGCTTTCGGTGATGGGGGATTTCACCGGAGCCACCGCTCCCACGGGGAGTTTTGATGTGGTGGGGATCTTCGACCAGGAAGACACCAACAGCGATGGAGACTTCCATGACAACTACCGTCTGTGGGTCAAGAAGATGGGGGATATCACCACAGAGTCGGGCGTGGACCATTGGAATCTTTATTGAGGTCGTTAAATGAAGCGTGGTTTTACTCTCATCGAGTTGCTGGTGGTGATTTCGATCATCCTAATCCTAACCGCCTTGGCCCTGGCCCATTTCCAGGAAGCAACGGTCAGAGCCAAGGTTGCGAAGGTGAGGGGAGACCTGCGTACTCTTTCCCAATCACTCGTGGCTTACCAATCTGATTACCATCTCTACCCACCAGCCCGGTCTTCCTGCTCACCGGAATGGACCTCTAAGTACGACTATTGCCGGACTCCCATGGAATTGACCTCACCCACAGCTTACCTTCAGACCAGATTATCTGATCCATTCAACATGGTTTCTGGACAACCTCCTTGTACCTACAAGTATCTCGCTCCCGGTCCTGGTTGGGCCAATGGGACACGTGGAACGATCCGCATGTGGGTTCCTCAGTTCTTTCCAAATGAACCCATCCCCGCCGATCCTAATGAGCGGATACCCATGATTTCTTATAAAGACCAGAAAAAATGTCCGGTGCCCTATGCTCTTTGGAGTGTTGGCCCCGCGGGTCCTGAAAAAGAACCGAGTTGGGTGGTGTTGGAGTATTATGGAGTCCCGGTTCATCGTGGACGCTGGTATAACCCGACTAATGGGACCTGGAGTGACGGAGTCATTGCGCGTCTTGCAGGAGGGCAAGGGTAACCCTGATGTACCGCCGTTTGCTGCCATTCCTTGTCCTCCTTTTCTCTGCGGTTTTTCCTGTTGAAGCGGAGGAACGAAAGTTTTCACTACCAGCTCCTCCGGCTATCCTCCTCGACATGGATTTTGGGAATGGCATCGATGATGCGATGACCCTGCGGCTGTTTCTGTTAGCCGCTCAGCGGGGTGAGATCAACCCGCTTGCGGTGACCCTCTCCAATCCCAGTGAATGGACCGCTCCCGCAACCCGGTATCTGATGGACACGCTGCTACCCGGATATGCTTTGCCTTTGGGGATTTGCCATGAAGATATCGGCCTGGCACTGGAAGACTACACCCGCCCACTTGCTGGAAAGCATGGTCTTCAACCCGAGGGAGGAGAGGATGCCTTGAAAGTTCTGCGCCGTGTCTTGAGTGCTGCGCCAGATCATTCAGTGCGTGTGGTCTGCACCGGCTTCGGCACCAACCTGGCGGCGCTGTTGGAATCTCAAGAGGATGGGGTTGGGGAACTGAGCGGGATCGATTTGGTGCGGAACAAGGTTGAGTTGCTGGTTCTCATGGCGGGAATCTCCGAGGACTTGGATGAACGGAATTTCAATGTTATCCATAATATCGGCGCTTTCCGGACAGTGGTCGAGGATTGGCCCTCCTCCATTTATTTCGTGACACCGAACCTGGGAGAGGAGGTTCTCTTGAACCTGGAACAGCAGATGACGTTTCTCCCCACTGGAGATCCCTTCCGGGAACTCGTGGGGCTGTTCAAGGAACGTAAATCCTTCCGTCATGATCCATGCGCAATCCCATCGTGGGATCAGGTAGCCTTCCTGTTCGCAGCCTATCCCAGTGAATCGCTGTACACAGGTGGTCCCAGTTTCCGGTTGACGGTGGCCCCAAACGGGGTTCTGAAGGCCATACCGGGTGAAACCGCTGATCCACCCCGTTACCCTTTGATCCGCGCCAACGGAGTCACTCCGGAAAAGGTTTCCTCAGTGCTCATGGAACGGTATCAGAACAAGCAGAAACCAAGTTCCTCTCGACGGGAGTAGCGATCTTAATGCTGTGGGATAGGGTGCGAATGAAATCGCCACGCCGATTTTTCCCCTGCTTCTCCGCTTTTCTCAGGACTATTCAGCCCATCTTCCTCCACACCATCAGGTCCTCCCCATTCGGAAAAAATCCACTGATTCTTCCCAAACTCCGGAAACCGAGACGCTCCACGACTGGATTCTTCGGATCAGCGGGTGTGGAATAAGAGATGGTATCCTCGGGAATTACGAGATTCCGCAATTCACCCTCCATCGTTTCTCTATAATTTGGATAGCAGAACAGGTCGAAAAGCAACCGGCGGTGGGAATGGGACCAGTTCAGATCCCATTGTAGGCTCACCCAACCGGTAGTGTTTCCATCAAGAGTTTCAAGGACCTTTACTTTCCATTCCGGTTCTTCTTCCACACCCCAAATGTTTTCACGGCAGTGGATCACAGGTCCCTCAAGGTGGGATACCCCATAGACACCGATCCCGGCAGCGCGGACATAAGAAGGATTCTCCATCAGAAATAACAGATTCGCGCTGGGCCAATGACGCCATTGGAAATCCACCAAACGGACCTCATCCGTGGTGTAAAGGTCATGCCATTCCCTTACATTGGCGGCCTTTACCATCGAACCGGGCGCGCCAGGCACGTCCTGATAACCATGCTTTTGGTATAGACGGTAAGGCATCGACTGAAAACCGGTGTTGAGCTCCATGATGAGTCCATTCCGTGCTCGGAAGTCTGCATCCTGAAAATGGAGCAAGGTATTCGCGATCCCCAGGCCACGCCAATCGGGAAGAGTAAAAACATGTCCCAGGATGCCAATCCCATTGTGTTCCCACGTACAGATATTCCCCACATAAACATCACCCACACAGGCCAGGTAGAAACGCCATTCCAATCCTTCGATCACTCCATCCGAGTTGTTCCTGGTAAAGTCCTCGATGTGGTTCATATAGGGGCTAGGCTTATGATGGAGGAGCTGGCGAATCTTCTGGAACTCCACCGGTGAGGGAGTGGTCATGATGATGAGATCAACCTCTCGTCCATCCTTAAGAATAGAAATCACAGGTCTGCCTCCTATGTGTCATCTGTATGGAGTTCAAGTTATGGCCTGCCGGGCAACTTAAGGAGTGAGACCCGGCCATCCGTTTTTCCGCCCTTTCCGGAACTTCCATATCTTCCGTGATTCAAATCCGTTCGCGGCCCAAAGGTTGACTTACGAGTTCTTCCGCAATTCCGCGAGAAACTCAATCGCCCTGTTCTCCGCCCAGCGCCAGTCGGGATCACCCGGGACACCCGCGCCGACAAATCCCAGGTGTCCTCCATGATCTGGAGCCAGCAGGTTGGGGTGGTTTTCCAAACCCCGGTAGGACTCGAAGGGCACCATGGGGTCATCCCGCGCGGCGATGATGAGCCAAGGAGTCTCGATCTGTTCCAACAGGCCTCGTGTGCCGCAGGTATCATAGTAATGCTTCAGGCTTTGAAAGCCCCCATGGGGTACAGTGAACATGGTGTCGAACTCCATCAGTGTCATCCGTTTGGAGAGCGGATAGTGGTTGCTGGTGGCGGTTCTTTGTTGGAGACGTTGAACACGGTTCACCATGCTCCTGACAAAACGGTAATGATAGTGACGGTTCTCCCATTTATTTAGTGCATGGGCGCTCCGGTGTGCATCCACTGGAGGACAGATGGCCACTGTTCCTAGGAGGTCAGGGAGTCCCTCCATTGCGGCGGCTCTGAGCACTAGGTTGCCTCCCAGGGAGAATCCAAGCAGACAAAGGGGGGACTTGGGGTATGTGTCCTTGATCCAACGGCATGCTGCGGCGGCATCACCCGATTGTGCTCCATGGTAGAATCTATTCGAGAGCCCCTCGGCATCGCCACAACAACGCATGTTGAGGCGTGCGGTTCTGAAGCCCGCCAACACAGCTTTACGCGCGGTTCTTACAAGGTATGGCCGTTCCGCATCTCCCTCCAATCCATGAATGAGGATCATTGTGGGAATCTCCGGGTTTGAATCCTCCGGTTCGGACACATGCAATGTGGTCAAATCATTGTCTCCTAAGGGAATGGAAACAATCTTGGTTCCAGGAAGGGATCTCTCCGGAAGTGAGATCCATCCAGCCAATGTCTGTAGATGTGGACCTCGGAGGAGGGGGAGTGGTTTGAATAGGGGTGTGTTCATCAAGAGGGATGATAAACCGGCACCACTCAGAGATTAACGCTTCCGGCGATAGTAAGGCAACGACTGGTAGGTGCTGCCTGTTCCATACTCGGTTTCGCCCACGGAGTATCGGCGGGTTCCCTGGTACTGGTAGGTGTAGTCGGGACGCCGTGGCTCGCCAGGAGTGCCTCCATGAAACCTTTTTGAGGGTAGTGTGGGAACTCGCGGGGCTGCTCCAGAAAGGCCGCTGGATCTCAGTGCGGTGGCCCCTGAGCTGGATTGGGAGGATAGGGCACCACCAGAGCTCGACAGGCTCTGGCTCCGTAGCCGGCCAGAGACCGTATTCTCACCCCCGCCTCGGGACTGTAATGGAATAATGAGGTCATTGACTCCACCAGATCCCATGGTTGTTTTCTTTTCTTTGGAGCCGGTCTTCTGGGATGCCTTTTTGTCCCCTTTTTTTACTTGGCTTGCGAGTTTGCTTGATGTGATCTGGTCAGGATCATTGGTTTCTTCGGAGGGTATTGAGCTAAAGCTCTGACTCTCCAAGAGATTCTGGTTGGAGAGCATCTTCATGGGAGTAAGGCCATGATTGATGAATGTGCGCCTGGAGGTGGAGACAGGCACGGGAATCAATGATTGCCCAGGCGCGATGGGACTTAGTCCATTCCAACCCATTAAACTTGATTCTTCCCATGATGCTGAAGGTGAGAGAATTTGCGGCGATGAACGCATTGAATGCTCTCGGCGGCTAGGGAGCCGTGCTTTGTAATCATCGTAATCGAGGACAGTTCCCAAAGACCTTAACCGTTCTTCCCGATCAGACTTCCTATTGAGATGAGTCCATCTTGCACCATCGGCTGCATGCTTAGAGGTTTCTCCTGCCGGGTGAGATGAGGCAGTGTCAGTTCGCCGAGATGAAAAAGAAGGGGGCAGAATCGATGTGGGAGTTGAAGGAAATATATCGTAGGAATGAGGTTCCTCCAGTCCAGTGAAAGGGGCGCTCAGAAAGGGATCTTTTCCTAACAGGGGATCAGAGCCCTCGATTTTTGGTTCAATGGATTCCACCTGAGGGAAAACGCATCTTCCCAATGTGAAACCAAAAATCACCAAGCATATGCGAAGCTGAGTCGAATCCATGATCACCGGACTCCC
>CAZORO010000164.1:0-10198 GCA_964581845.1 uncultured bacterium | reverse complement strand
AGTTGTACTCCTGGGCCGGACCCTTCTGGAGGAGTTGCACTCCCCAGATTTGTCCAGGAGTACAACTCCTGGACGAGCTAAGAGAGAAGCTAAGAGATAAGCAAAAAAAGAATTGGTTGTAGTCATACACCTTGGAGGCCAAGTAATGACGCACTCATTGAGGCAGTCTCGTAGGAGGTTCCTCGGCCAAACAGCCTTGGCCGCTGTTGGGGGAATCCTCGCGCCTTCCCTGCAACCATCCCACGCGGTGAAGGACACAAGTGAATCACCCTGGCAAATCGGCTGTTTTACCCGTCCATGGGATCAGCATGACTACAAAATAGCCTTGGATGCCATTGCTGAGGCGGGTTACAAGTATGTGGGTTTGATGACCACCGCGACAGGGAACCACTTGATCATCTCTGTCGAAACTACTCAGGAGCAGGCGCTGAAAATCGGGGAGGAATGCGTTCAACGAGGGCTTAAAGTGGTCTCTGTATATGGTGGAGATATCCCTGTTGCGGAGTCCATTACGAAAGGAGCCGAGGGACTCAGGAGACTGATTGAAGCCTGCGAGGCGGCTAAAGCCACCAATCTGATGATGGGGGGAGTGGGCGATCCAGCTTTATACGATCCCTACTTCCAGGCCATTTCGCAATGCTGTGACTACGCGGCGGAGAAAGGTATCGGGATCAGCATGAAGCCCCATGGAGGCCTGAACTCAACAGGACCGGAATGCCGTAAAGCAGTCGAGAAGGTGGGCAATAAGAACTTCAGGATCTGGTATGATCCGGGCAACATTTTTTACTATTCCGACGCCAAGCTGGATCCGATCGATGACGCTCCCACGGTGAATGGCTTGGTGGTGGGAATGTCCATTAAGGATTACCATCACCCGAAGGAAGTTCTGATTACCCCAGGAACCGGTCAAGTGAATTTCCCGCGTGTCATGGAGCTTCTTAAGGCAGGCGGTTTTAAATCGGGGGCTTTGGTCGTGGAATGCTTGAAAGTGGGAGAACTACCACAGCTATTGGCGGAGGCTAAAAAGGCCCGGGCGTTCGTCGAGGGATTGATGAGCTGATACATCCCCCCACCCCAACCCTCCCCCGCCAGGGGGGAGGTGCGTTTTTTCTCCCTCCCCCCTGGCGGGGGAGGGTTGGGGTGGGGGGCTTCCAACAAGGTATCCTTACAAGAGAGGGTGGGGGTACCACGAAGCTCACTCTATTTGGGCTGCCCCGCTAATGTCACTAAAAGCTCCAGAATTTCCTTCGTTATCTTTACCGACGCATCCACTTCCAGATAGCTCGACTTAGCGCGCCAGGTTTCATAGCCGCCCAACCGATGTTGCTCAGGAGTGGGGAGGTACCCATTGTAGCCATTCGCCAACTCCATGGTGAAGGTGGGTTTGAGTGGGCTCTCCGCTTTGATCTGAAGACCAATCTCTACGAACACTTCGCAGGGGATCGCCGCGATTCCGAGATCCCCAATCCTTATTGCTTGAAGAATAAGGGGGACCTTGTCCGGATATTCCGCCATCGCCAGCGTCTCTCCCGCATAGATCTGGGGAAGTGTGCCGAGTTGTTGGCCTTCAGGAACTTCCTGAACAACTGCCTTTGCCAGAGTAACCTCCTCTTGAGTGGGCTTACGTACCGCGAGACTTATTTCGGTCTGGCGCATTCCCAATGGAACCCAGCCGCGGTATTCAATCTCGGCCACCACTTTCATAACTTCTTTGGCCAGGGCCCCCGCGACTTTACGGATCTGCTCATAGGGAGGCTGTGCTTCTCCGGGTTTACGGAAATCGATGTTGTTGATGTTGCCGCTGGTTCCATTGGAAAGAATGGCCACAAAGGGAGGATCCTGACGCTGGGCACCGAGCGAATCCTCGATGATCTCCGCGAAAGCGCCAAAGTAGTCCGCCGAAACATCTCCCGCGCCCACTCCCCCGACATAATGCAGTGAATAGTTGGCGAGTAACGCGATGGGCCGTCCGGAAGCGGACTGGATAGAGACCACCACCACCTCAGGGTCGGTCGGACCCGAGGGTTGATCAAGCAAGGCATCGGCTCGGGGTGGATTCATCCGGACCTGGTCGGTCAGACCCCCAAAGGGATCTGGCGGAATTCCACCTTCCTTCATCCTCCAACGGCGGTTAAAGACCAGGGTTGGTTCCTGACCGGTTCCCCAACCAATGCGGGCAGGTTCGAGTTGGTGGACAGCACGATGAACTCCATCCGCGATCCGCCGCACCATGAAACTCAGGTAATCGGCATCGGGAGTGCTCTGAAAGGCTCGTACCGCCGCGGGAGCGGAGTGGGAGTGTGTGGCGGCCATGAGCACATTCTCCGGGGGAATACCCAACTCAGACTGGATGAGTGCTTTGGCTTCCTCAAAGATCTCCCTTGGAATTACGCAGTTATCGCAGGTCACAATGACAAGGCGGGTGGCGCCATCATCCAAAACAAGGCATCTGGCATGGAGCTCATCATGGATATGAGTTCCCTTGGTGTCATGCATCCCCCCCGCGATGGAGAGGCCCAAAGGAGGAGTGATGTTACTCGTGGCAGCGCCAGCGTGGAAAATAGGATTAGCTGGAGAGTCTAGCGAGAGGATCGAGAGCATGGCTGTCACCCATAATAGTTGAAATTTATTTGGCATTGTCTCACCTTCTGGAACCGGTGTGGCCTCCGGAAACTTACCCTAACGGTAGATAGTAGCCGGAGGACCACATCCTTGACAATGAGCTGATTGTAATGGTCATCCCAAGTTCAGTCTCTGTAATCCTCCAAATGGAAACCGTCTGGTTCGCCCTCGAAGAATATGATTCTGCCATGAATAGAGGCCCCCTCGCCCGGAGGAAGGTCCTTGAACCTGGGGTCAGCGTGCATACAAGGGTGTTCCAGATTCGAGACCATCGAAATCGTGTCTTCAAACCAGGTCATGGCCACCAGGCGTTTCGCGGAGTTCGAGAGGCAAAGCATTACCGGGAGATCTGAAACCGCTTTCCCCCCGGTACGCCATCCGACCCGGTATGGTCCTGTCCCTTCTGGATAGTTGGAGGCTTGTTCAATGGGAATCCATCCCCCGCCAGGGACATGGATCAGTTTATTATCCTTTGTGTAGTCACTGAATTCCTTGATCGCACGCAGGAAAGCGCAGGTCTGAAGGGTAATATTCTCGAGCGGTTTCCGGGTTCCATTCTGAAGGTGAAGCTCGAGGTTCACAGTGCCTCCTTTTCCTCGACAGACACTCCCGCCGAAGGATATCCCATTGGGCAGGAGCCGTTCGAATTCCAATCCTTCGGAGACTTTCCGCCAAGGGACATTTGGTAGATCAGAAAACACGGCTGGGAAGGACGGATTGATGTGGCTCAGGAAGAGGAGTCCCTGACTGGTAAAGATGGCCTCTGGAAAATCAAGCCAGAGGTAGTCCTGGCTTGGCCAAGAGGGGCTGATCCACGCAATGTGTTCCCAGGGATAATGGGGACGCCACTGTCCGGGCAGGATACGAATGGCTTTGGCTTGAGTCTCATATGTATCGGGGGAGGATACTTCCCGATTTTGAGTAGAAATTTCTTGCCCATGTGCCGCGGCCACCCCTGTGGCGGCCGAGGCTGATATCATAGTTCCCACAGTCATTAAAAAACCTCTCCGGGATGATGTTCTCTCCTTTGATTTCTGTGCCATGGCTAAATCCTCCTGGAGGGGATAGTAGTCCACTCTTCATTTTCCAGCATCTCTTTTCTTATAAAGCCTAACTGAACTCCTTTGCATCCTTAACCGGAATAATAACCTTCTCCGGGATGGAGGTCTGAAGTAGGCTCCTGTTCTGAATGCTTCCGAGCATCCGGATTGGAATACCATGGATGAAAGGATGTAATCTCATGCCACAGATACAGAACAAGACAGAATGCCCTGCAGTGAAACCACTTTCTCTCATAGATGAGACCAGGATGGTGGAGGATTGTTCCCTGCACAGACGGGATTTCCTGCTGGGGGCTCTTGCTGGACTTGGAGTCATGGCAGCCGGTCCAGCAACAGCGCAGAATCCCAGCCAACCACCTTTGGCCCAGGCAGCCGCTAATCTGAAAGTGGGTATTGCAACCTTAGGTTTCCCAGAATATTCCAATGAGAAGATGGCTCAAGAGGCCGCTGGCGCGGGCATCAAGGTGGTGCAGCTCTTCCTTGCACAAAGCGACAGCCGTTACTGGAATTACAATGGACGTTCTGATGTCTCCAGCATGACTCCAGAACGCTCCAAGGCGATCGCCGAAACATACCGTGCCGCAGGAGTTTCTATCCACAGCATCGGTGTCTACACCAATCTGATCCATCCCGATGAGGCCGAGGTCAAGGCAAACATGGCTTACTTCGATGCCATGATGAAGATCGGGAGCGATATGGGTGTCCACACCTTCATCACCGAGGCCGGGCATTATCACGACAAGGCTGCTTGTCCGGATGTTCCCCTGCATTTCCAGGATGAGGTCTGGCTTCGCATGGTGACAACCTTCAGGGAGCTTGGGGAGATGGCTAAGAGATATCAGGCCACGATTCTGGTGGAGCCATATTTTCAATCCTTCTTTTCCTCCGCCAAAAGGACCCGTGTGTTTCTTGAGGAGGTCGGTTCGAAATCGATCAGAGCATTGCTCGATCCAGCCAATATCTTGGAGCTCAACGATCTTGAGGAAATGTTTTCCCAGCTCGGTCCCTGGATCGATTGTATTCACGCGAAGGACCGCAAGTTGCACACTCAGATGGGAGTCCCGGCTGGTCAGGGGGATATCGATTATGTGAAGCTGGTCAGCCTGGCGGCTCAGCACACTCCTCACGCGCCATTGATACTCGAATACGTGGGCCCCAATGATTACCGCCAAGCCTTAGAAAAAGTGCAAGGAGCGATCAAGGAATTACAGGGGGGAGGACATTAACAACTTACTCAAAAAGGGCACACCAGTGAATTCCCGCGAAGGTGGGAATCCACAGCATCGCGCCGGGAACTTATTTGCGCAATTCTTCGTAATCGCGCACGAGTTTCTTTAGATCCCTTTCGTTGTACTCAGGCGCGCGTTCGTGCTTCTGCATCTCCTTGAGGAGGTAGTAAGCTCGTAGCTGAAGGGAGCGGAGTTTACGGCGCAAGGTGGAGGTATTGACCTCTTTTTCCTCCGCGCGCTTGATGAAATTGGTGAAGTCAGCGATCAGTTCAGTTAATGCGTGGAGTTGTTCGTTGGCATCCCCATGACGGTCGAGAATGATCTTCACACGTGCAGCGGAGTGATCGAGTCCACTGAGATCCACTAATTGCTGTTGACGCTTGAGGAAGAGGGCCTCATGTTCATTATTACGGTCCTCCCGCCAGATCCGCCGGGCCTCGGCCTCTTCCTCCATGCGGCGTGTGACATTGGGGTTAAATAAGCTATAGGACATTTTTTTTTCCACCCAATTAGACCATATCCACTCTGATTCATATTGTCCACTGTATGAAGCCGCTTGGCAACAGTTAGTCTCTTCTTTTGTAAAAAAAGTCATCGTTTAATCGCAAAATAAATTATTATGCTATATTCAATACATTTACTGCATTCGCTAAATTGAATAGGGGATAAATCATTAAGATTTAACCCGGTGGGGCCTGAAAACAGAGGCTTGAAGAACCACACAGAATCCCACCAAGACTCCACAGGTAAGGTAGGGTCCCATGCTTCCAAAGCCACGCACTGACGCCCCACCAAGATATGCCGCAAGAACACCCGCCGCCCCGATGATCGATTCATTGATCCCCGAGTTCTTGCCCTTCTCCTCCTCTCCAAACAGGCCGTAGAAAGCACTGCTAATAAAAGCGATACCCGCCATGGCTCCTGTCAGGAGAAGGGCCGGGAGAACAAGAATGACCCCACTGAAGGCGTTGACGGCATCATTCCCCGAGAGCAGAAAAAGACCGCTCACCCCAAAGGAAAAAAGCCCAATTATTCCAAAGACCTGACCAGCAAGCAGAAACAGTGAACGGAAATGCCAACGATGAGTCAGAGAGAGGATAAGGAAGGTGAGGCACTGGCTGATACCAAGAAGCATCATCAGGGTACCGATTTGAGACTTGGGGAGATTCCAATCCACACACACCATGGGGACAAAGTTACGCATGGTCACAATGGCATAGACTGCCATGAGGTTGGCGATCCTGGCACCACGCAGGAAGCGCCTACGGACCTCGAGGGGGTGGATCTCATCGGCCTCTTGGGTGGGATGTATCTCATGGCGTGGGAGTTCTGGACGCAGGAATTGAAAGAAGCAGAAAACTCCAAGGGAAATAGCACTACAGGCCACGAAAGGCCAGCGATTCGAGTACTCCATCAGATTTCCCGCGAGTTTGGGGCCCACAACACTCAAACCGATGGACCAGCCGATTGAGAAGATTCCAATCCGCCGGGCGGTTTCACGACGGTCCACATCCCGGGCAAGCCAGGCCTGAATGGCGGGCCAGAAGACGGCATGCCCCAAGGTGCTTGTCATGGCACAAAGGATGAAAAGGGAGAGGGTTCCGCTGAAACAGAACGCCACACTATTAAGGAAGATGGTGGCAGTTCCGATGCGGATCGATAATTCCGCTCCCAGACGGTCCGCGAGCATCCCCGCCAGGATGGCGGTAACCGTGTAGACAATGGTGCTGGTTCCGATAATCAAACCCACTTTATCCTCGGAAAGACCAAACTCGGTTTTCAGGCTTAACGGCAAGGCCATGGCGGCCAAACCAGCGCATACATCCATCAGGAGCGCAACCGAAAACAATGTGGGGGCGGTGCGGACACGCAAAGGTCTTGTCTTTCTTGGATCAGGGGAACGGAAGTCCTATTTCAGGTGATGCCTTTGACAGGACCAGGGATTCATAACATGACATACGGGACACTGGGTAGTCCTATGAGGCTCTCCGAGTATTGGAAAAATTTCCAGCTTCCCATCCCGAAGTACTGGGAATAAAATGGGTTACGTTATAATTGACAAAAGCGATAATGGTAATTGGGAAGGAGGATCCCATTGGGAGATATTCCAATCTGTCGTGGGCGACTCCAGAAGAATAGTGGTCTTCTCCAGCCACTTTAAGCAAGGGGGGCCATGCCAATGTCATTAAGCGGTACAACCCATGGGATTGAATGGAAGATCCCGGACGACAAGTGTTCAGTCCTGTGCCGGACTCATGAAGATTCCCACGGAGAGGCATCTGTAGAGGAGCTCGTCCGTGTTCTCAAGGGAAACGGGGTGACGGTTCAGATCAACACCACGGCTTTAGAGGAGATCCTCTCCAAACCCAGCAGTGACTGGGTAATCGTCGCGGTTGGACAACCTCCCATTCCCCCCACTCATGGACATCTTGAGTATTTCGTGGATCCTTTTCATCTTGACCGCACAGCGCGAATGAATCCTGATGGAGTGGTCGATTACAAGCATCTCAATCTGATCCTCAATGTGACCAAGGGACAACCATTAGTCCGGAAGCATGATCCGATCCCTGGAAAACCGGGAATGGATGTGTTTGGGAAAGTGATTCCCGCGCTTGAGCCAAAAACGGTCTCCATCCCGGTTGGAGATGGAATCGAAATCATCGAGTCGGGACACCTGGCGGTAGCCGGGCAGGATGGAGCTCTCACAACCCGTGCACGGGGGATTGCCATATCGAAGGCTTATACCGTCACGGGAGATGTCTCCTACAAGACCGGCAACATCGATTTCAATGGCAGCATCGATGTGGGGGGGAATGTTCTGTCAGGTTTTGAGTTGAAAGCCGAGGGCGATATCATTGTCCGGGGGATAGTGGAGGCTGCCAGGCTGGAGGCATTGGGAAGCATCACTATTCTCGGAGGGATTCATGGGGGAACGAAAGGACTTATCAAGTCTGGAGGACACCTGACCGCCAGGTTCGCCAACGATGCCAACCTGGAGGTGGATGGAGACATCACCATTCAGAGTCAAATTGTCAATTGCCATGTCATTACCCATGGAAGTGTGGTGCTGACTGGCAATCCCGGAGCGATTGTCGGTGGTGAAATCCGTGCCGGAGAACGGATATCCTGTTCTTTCGCGGGGGCCACGGGAGGAGCCAAGACACTCCTTCAGATTGGGATAGACAATGACCTGCCCCGTAAGATCTCACACCATGAGGAGGAAGGAACCACCCTCAGGAAGAAAGTCGACGAGATCGAAAAAACTCTGGATCAGGTCCAACTGGTGAAGGAACGTGGAGGATCGCTCACTGCCGCCCAGGAGGCGGTACGCGTTAAAGTGGTTCAAGAGAAATTCCTCATCCGGGGACGGATCGAGCAGATCCAGAAAGAACTCGCCGCCATGAAAGCGGACCTGGCAAAGGCACACGAGGGATCGGTGGAGATCAAGGACACTGTGTATGCGGGAACAACGGTGCGGTTGGGGGGGGATGTTTATGGGGTAGACCATGACTTAAGGTACACTACTTTCTATTATGAACGGGGAGAGATCCATACACGTGCCGACTAATCATCCACTCCGGCGGTCCACTGGGCGGGAATTTCACATATACATACTGCTACTTCTCATCACCTTTCATCTTCTTACCGGATGCTCCTCTTTGTTTCACAAGAAAGATTCTTCAAAACCAACCAAACCCATACCTGGCCAAGCGATCCTTCAGTGGAATGGTGATCCCAATGTCACTTTCAATGTCTACCGGCGTACCGAGAACGGAAATGATATAAAGATCAACAGCGAGCCGGTAAAGCCATTGAACGCTTTCAGTGGCGGAAAGAATCTGACTCAGTTCCAGTATATAGACCGGACTGTCCTGGTAGGGGAGGAGTACTACTATACCCTCGAAGAAATTGATAGGAACGGAAAAACATCCCTCTGGGAATCCCAATGGAAAATGACTGCTACTTCTATTCCTGATCGTACCACCTCCAAATGAGTAACCACCTCTCCCCTCTTCTAAAAATGAGGGACATTCGCAAGTCCTTCGGCTCCACCGTGGCTCTGGATGGTGTGGGGCTGGATCTCTATCCCGGCGAAGTGCTGGCGCTGGTAGGAGAGAATGGCGCTGGAAAGAGCACGTTGCTTAAGATCCTTTCGGGTGCCCATAAACCGGACAGTGGAACGGTCGAGATGGATGGCGAACCTTTCCTTCCCGGTTCACCTTTACGTGCCCGCGAGCAGGGTGTGGCCATGATCTACCAGGAACTCACCCTGGCTCCTCACCTGACAGTCCATGAAAACATCCATCTTGGACGAGACATTCGCAGATGGGGGATTCTGAGCAAGTGGGTGGAAAGAGAGATCGCCAAAGCGGCACTCGCGCGTACTGGACACATGGGGCTCTCCCTTGACCGGAAGGTTTCCATGCTCAACCCCGCTGAACGTCAAGTGGTGGAAATCGCCCGGGCGCTGGCCGGAAAAGCCCGTATCCTCATCATGGATGAACCGACCAGTTCACTCACCGCGGTCGATACCCAGAATCTTTTCAAAGCCATCGGTGAGCTCAAACAACAGGGAGTCTCAATCCTATATGTAAGCCATTTCCTAGAGGAAGTTGCCGAGGTCGCGGACCGTGTGATTGTCTTGAGGGATGGGCGCCCCGCCGGGGAGGGTCTAATGACAGAGCTGACCATCCCTCAGATCATTCATTGGATGGTGGGGCGCGAAATCGAGGATATGTTTCCCAATGTTCCCCATGAGCCGGGGGAAGTTTTATTGAAAGTTGAAGGATTAAGTGGACTCAGACTTCCCATAGGCGCCTCCTTCGAGGTCAGGCGTGGAGAGATCTTTGGAATCGGAGGATTGGTCGGGGCGGGCAGATCCGAGCTTTTGCGCGCCATCTTCGGATTGGATCCCATTCGTTCGGGCTTAATCCGCATTTCCGCCTATTCTGGTAATCTCGCGGGAAGAGATTCCCCCAGCCGGTGTTGGAGAGCAGGAATCGGTATGGTGTCTGAGGACCGTAAGACTGAGGGGTTGGCGACTGAACTCTCTATCGCTGAAAACCTGTGCTTGACCAACCTTCGCCCGTATACACGCATGGGTGTCTTCCTTCCATGGCTAAGGCGCCGGAAATGCGAGGATTGGGTGAAGGATTTGGGTATCATGTGCCGATCTTCTGACCAGCTGGTCTCCGCGCTCTCAGGAGGAAACCAGCAGAAAGTGGCTTTTGGACGCCTTCTACACCACAACGCAGACCTATTGCTGCTAGATGAACCGACACGTGG
>CAZORO010000163.1:0-10228 GCA_964581845.1 uncultured bacterium | reverse complement strand
TTCGGCCAGGCCACCTCATCCACTTCGGCCAAGTCATGGTCATCCCCTCCATCCCACAGGATGGGAATCACTGGAATCCCCCATTTTTGCCGGAGCCGCTGGCTGAACACCATGGTGGAGAGGATCTTATTGAAGGTATACAGCGGCCCCCCCATAGCCCCCGGTTGTTGGCCAGTCACTACGACCACACTATCAGGGTTACGTAGGTCCTGGATCGCCCTGGATTGAGCCCGAGAGTAGTGAAGCTCTAGAGATTCAAATGCTTTGACTAGATTCTCGCGCCGTTGTGGATTCCTCCGCCAGATCTGTATCTGGGTTTCCGGAAAGGGGATGGAATCCACGGGTCCCACCGGAAGA
Organism: uncultured bacterium; assembly: GCA_964581845.1. GTDB lineage: Bacteria > Hinthialibacterota > Hinthialibacteria > OLB16 > OLB16 > OLB16. The sequence goes on along the minus strand of CAZORO010000163.1, from coordinate 9,871 downwards.
AATTCATGAAGTTTTGAGGCAGGATCAAAAGCATCCAACCAGAACTTGGAGGAGGGCCCCAACTGCGCGAATGGAAGGGGTAGCGCATGGATGTCTGTCATGGGTTCCAAGGAACACACAAAGATTCCGATAACATCGCTGCTTCGAGAATGGGGCGGAGGGAGCAAAACAACGGGCGCAGGAGCGAATTTATCTGCCTTGTGTCACGCTGGCGGACAATTCCACTTCCTCGTATAGCCAAGCGAATGAATTCACCACTCCATAAGTTGCCTTGAGCAACCATTCTCATCCTTTGCATGTGCATGAAAACGACATGGTTTACTCTGAATACCACCAGCCCCCTCATCTACAACAGGAGTCTCACTTGCTCCCAGCGGATACGGTCTCGACCACCCTCTCCACGATTCCATCGGTGCTGATCCCATCGGCTTCGGCACGAAAAGTGGGCACGATCCTATGGCGGAGAACAGGGGAGGCGACAGAAAGAATATCTTCCTTGGACACCGCATACCTTCCATACAAAATTGCACGCGCCTTGGCGGCCAGGATCAGGTAGAAGGAAGCCCTCGGGCCGGCACCCCAGGCGACATACTTACGGACAAATTCACTCAATACCTCGGATTGGTTGTTCGAGGGACGGCTGGTGGTGGCCAGCTGAACCGCGAACTCGACCAGATCCTCCGAGACCGGGACTCTCCTAACCAACCGTTGAAGATCGAGCACCTCTTCTCCGGATAGGACCGGCTGGATCTCAGGTAAAAAGGCGGAGGTGTTGCGTTTGACAATCTCGATCTCCTCTTGGATGGATGGGTAGTCCACCAACAGGCTGAACATAAAGCGGTCGAGCTGAGCTTCGGGAAGGGGATAGGTTCCCTCTTGCTCGATCGGATTCTGTGTGGCAAGCACGAAGAAAGGGAGGGGAAGGGGATGATCCTCACCGGCGGCTGTGACTTGATACTCCTGCATGGCCTCCAGGAGTGCGGCCTGAGTCTTCGGTGGAGTCCGGTTGATTTCATCGGCAAGGACCACATTTGCGAAGATGGGGCCTTTTACATACCGGTATGAGCGTCTGCCACTGGCTTGGTCCTCCTCAATGATCTCGGTGCCGGTGATATCGGAGGGCATCAAGTCGGGTGTGAACTGGATGCGCTTGAAAGCGATCCGGAGGGCTTCGGCGAAGGTCCGGACGAGCATCGTCTTGGCCAGACCGGGGACACCAATCAGAAGACAGTGGCCTCCGGAAAGCAGGCAGATGAGCAGATCCTCGACAATGGCCTCCTGCCCTACGATGGCCTTGGCGATCTCGGTCTTCAAGCGTGAAGTTTTGTCTTTCAGGTCATGAACTAAAGCCACATCATCATGGCTGGATTCCACAAGTACGGTTTGAGTCATCGATTCCTCCACACAATAGCCGCAGTCTAACGGTGAGAACGCTTGGGGGTCAATGGAAGGGGCGAAATAGAAAGGGGATGGTTCAACCTGACAGGAGTGCTTCGGATCCAGTAATGAGGATCTTGCCCTGGTCTTCGATTTATCATTCCCATTGCAACTCCATAAAAAACAACAACTTATATTCTATGTACCCCCCCCCATAGTGTCTTAACAAATATTTCATTTGACACTTCCAAAAAGGTATTCTATAGTTCCATTTCAGAAGTTAGTATTCCAACAGGCCCACGGGAGGCATCCCATGTCATTCTTTCAGTTGGCCTTTCTATTCCTCATCACAGCACAATCCGTTGATCAAAACAAAGTCTTGTCTGCCTTTCAATCCGATGAAAAGTATGTGAGAGCGGCCATCGATAGTGGAGATGTGGCTGGTGCGATGATCGCCTCCAGTTCGGTCCTCTATCACTGGCAGGAAAGTCCTCTGTTTGGGGAGATGATTGATCATGTCATCCTGCGGGCATATAAAGATAAACCTCTGGAGGACTCGCAGCCTGAATTGGATCGTCGTTTGAATCTTTTGAGTTCAGGCGCGCCTTGGGAGATCTGGCTGGAGACCGGATTGATTGCCCTCGCTGTCGGCAGACCTAGCGATGCTGAAAAGTGCTTCTTGGAATGTCTGAAAGATGAGGATATCTCCAGAAATCCCTACCCGCGTCTGTTTCTCGGAAGGTCGTTGCTAGCACAAAAGAAGCTCCCCGAAGCCCTGTCTGCTTACCGGAGTGCGATCTCCGCGGCCTCCCATGATACCTCCACCGAATTTCATGTCCGTTTCCTTTTCACCAATGACCTCTACAGGGCTGGTTTGTATCCCTTGGCGCAGTGCGGAGATGGCCCGATCTGTGATTCGCTGGTTTCAACTTACTCACTGGAGCGGGCCTACGGGATTTATGAAACCGCGATGTACGCCTGGTCAATCCAGGATGCCTCCGAGATCTCTCTGCTCACCAGCCAGCTGGAGGAAGTATTGAAAACCGTGACCGCCAAGGCCGAATCACCCTTCGAGATCCGGCGGATCAAGGAGGCCCAGAATTTCCTCCGGCGGATCAAGGACTCCAACGCGGGCGATGAATATGTCCACATGATCCTGGATGAGGAATCCTGCGAATTCGATTTCTGGACTGGCAACTACAGGTCCATGTATGACCGCCTGTCCAACTGGGTCACCAAGCACCCTATCTCGGAGTATGGCAAATTGAAAACCGATGAGCAGCGTTTCGCGCTGCGGAGCGTGCATCACACTTACTTTGCTGCTGCGTGCTCGGTCGGATTTCACGAGGAGGCGGAGGAGGGCTTCCGCGAGTATATCAGAAATGTTCCTTACGACGATGACACGGACTTGGTGGGTGCGGCTTATGCCTGGTGGGGGTATTCGGTTCATCAGCAAGGCCGTGACCAGGAGGCTCTCCGGATCTACGAGGAAGCATTGACCTTCATTCCCCCGGATGGATTGCATTATGGATGCGTGAATGCGCATATCGAGGAATCCATCTCCGCACTGCGGGCGAAGGGGGGAGTAAGGCCATGACAAGCAAGATGAAACCCCTTCCGATTCATTACATTCGGATGTTCTTGGCTTTGTGGAGTTGTCTCGCTTTGTCTGTCTTTAATAATGCCGCATGGAGCGATTCCGGATGGAATCCCCCAACGGACACATACACGCCCACCAACACATTCACGAACACGCCGACAAAAACCTCCACAGGAACACCAACCTATACGAAAACATTTACAAAGACTCCAACAGGCACACCAACTAACACCGGCACTCCAACAATAACATCCACACCAACAACTACAAGTTCTCCAACCAAGACTCCGACTGGAACCCCAACAAATTCCAACACAATTACCAATACTCCAACCAGAACTCCAACAATTACGTTCACCGCGACAGCAAGTGGTACCCGCACATCGACGGGAACAAAAACCAATAGCCCGACCGCTACCTTTACACTTCAACCCACGTGGACCCCCTTACCCACCTCAACTCCGAATACCACTCCGACCGGGGCAAATGGGACACCAACTACGGTTCCAACCGGAACAACAACCCCTCTCACCTCCACCAAGACAGCGACGCCTGTCACGCCTGCTCCCACGGACACCCGGACACCCACTGATACCACCATCCCAACAATAACCTCAACGAAGACCTATACCCCCTCACCAACCTATACCAAGTCTTTCACTCCCCAACCGACATCCACAAAAACTAACACTTCCGTGCCACCACCAACGAACACACCGGGGCCGACACCAACCCCACAACTGACAATTACTTTTGAAAGGATCTGGTCGGATCAATTTGGTGGTGTCGAGATCAATTTCTTACCAGGTGGATCAGGAAGGGTCACAAACTACGTCTATATGGGAGCACGTGCGAATGACATGGCACAAGGTGCAGCTCGACTTTCGTTCTCGCCCTCTGATCCAGCACTCAGAACAAATCTATATGTACGATTTTGTTTACTACCACCAGTCTATGGAGGCAATCCACCAGTAGAAATACCAGCACCCAATGGTGGGGTACCACTCGGTGACGGCTCCCTCTTCAGTAATGTTGCATTGGTAGGATATGACTCAAGCGATCCACCGATGAACATGCACTCGGAAGCTGGCGCCGCGATCTGCGTTGGATTCGATACTAATGGAAACTACAACCTCGATCCGGAAGAGATCACGCAGATTAGTCCTCACCACTTTCTTATTGTGAATAACAACCAGTATGAGACTGCTCGCATCGAATGCAGCACTGGAGCCTGGCTGGCTCATTGGCCATCTATTTTCTCATTTCACTGGGCATCTGAGTTCATGTCTTTTTTTCTGGGAGGATCTCCTCCAGTTGGAACCACAGATCCAAACGTTACAATCCAAGCTAATGATCCTCGCCTTTCTCATCGAGTGGGAGCATTATTTAACGCAAGCGGTCTCGCGCCGGGAAAGGAGCTCCTCGCCGGTAGTGGATCAGAGATCGTGGAGGATATACTTGAAGAAACCAGACTCAGAGAGAATATCATTTGGCCGACTCTAGTTGCGCTTCGGAGTGGGAATACAGTGCGGAATTATTTTTCCCAACCTCCAGGGAACCAAGAATCGATTCATACATTTGATCCTTTTCCGCTTTCTGAAACTGGATTTATTTTTTCAGACGCTGATCTTTTCTTATCATTTGGTGGCGTTACGATTACGGGAAGTGTAATTGTAACAGTCCGAAGAAGTGATATGGTAATGACCGAATGCAGAATTCAAGGACAAATCACTGATATGTATGACTGGAATATGGAGGAATGGGGTATGGACCGTATTCCTGGTACTGTCCAGGCAGGATATAATACCCTTGGAAATAGTGGACGGATATTTCTTTCGAGGATCATCCTTGATAACATAGTTGAAGGTGTTCAGTTCACATTTTGATGCTGTGAGGCCATGATGAAAAAAACTACATCGATTGTGCTTGTTTGCTTCGTGATAATATCGTGGATGCCGTCAGACTGTGTATGTGAGCAAGAGTTGATGACTGTCCAGGATCTGGTTGACAGATATACGATTGCGGATGTTCAGGTAGCTCTCTCTTCTAGTAATACCGCTCTCCAGTGGCCTCATATTCCCTCAAAGACGAAAGCCCTGAAAATGGAAGAGAAAACGAGAGAACAGTACGAAAAGGATTTCCAAGCTGCAATTACCCTTTTCGATAAAATGAGGGAGTTCGAAAGAACACAAAGCCACAACCCAGATACCGAGAACCTCCGGAATCTCTTCGAAGTTTACGGTGGTCTTGGGAAAATCCTTTATCGATCTGGAGGATATACGAACCTATTATTATTGGATTCGATGAATCGATGTGCTTTGACGCGATTAACACACTTTCTTGTGAACCATCCACAAGATTATGAAAAGTGCCAACCATACCTGGATCGGCTTCAGATCCCTCGCCTTTCGCTTGAGGAATTCAGGTCTCTGCTTTCTGAAGAATCATCAATTCAAGATGCTTCGGAACAGATAGAGAATATCCAGAAAGTAGGCATACTGAATTTCGTTATCGGCATTGAGCCGAATAAGCCCAACCTGAAGAATCTAAAGCTGATGGACACAAGGACCACCTTCCTCCTTAAGGAAGGCGATTATCGAGCGCTTTTGGGGAGACTCATTGATCCTCTCAGAATCTATAAAATAGGTCTTCCTGGTATGATTGAATATCTAAAACGAGGTGGGAGGTTTGAGGATATTGGAATGTATGCAGGGAACATGTCTTTATTCAGAAACCTTATGGGTGAATCATTACAGGAATTCCGGCTTGAATTAACTGGTGATAAACGATTTGGACCCGTGAATCTTTCAGGTTTGATTCGAATGTTTAAAGATGCTCCCTATCAGAATGTGTTCTATAGTGTGGCTGTAGAGTAAAAATGGCGGATTGTTCCGATGTCCGCCCCTCCTCCCCCACCAGCTCCTCCAGATCCTCCCGCGATACCGTAAACAAATCCATGTCCTTGCTGATCGCGCCGAGGCTGATCAGGCACTCGGTGAAGAGTTCGCGGGTGCGGATTCCCTCGCCCCCTACTTCCCGATCGCGTCCACCAAACTGAACACCGGCAGATAGATAGAGTGCCACGACCACGAAACCGATCAAGCCGACTCTGACGAGAATCCGTACCTTCTTGCCATGGATCATGACGCGCTTCTTTTGGAGATTCGGAGCACAGGTCCGTTTGGCCACATTGTGGGCATGACTGACATTCTTACCGCATCGCGGCCGCTTACCTGTAAGTACACAAACGCGGGACATGTTCAAGCCTTTCAAGACGCTACACTGGGTATGCACGCAATATATCAGGATGCAACAGGTGGAAGTGACTTAGTTCCTAGGCCAACACCCTCTGATAGGCCCTCAGGAGCCCTTCCGCGAAACTGGGGAGACTGAAATCGCGTGCCCTCTCGAGTCCCAATAGAACACGATCCTTGCGTTCCACTGGATCTTTGAGGAGGCTCCGTAAGGTGGACAGGATGGAGTCTTCATCCTCGGGGTCGAAATACCACCCCGCAATGCCCGCTATCTCCTCCATCGGACTTCGCCAACTGGTGAGTACGGGACACCCGCACGATAATGCCTCGAGCACGGGAAGACCGAATCCCTCGAAAAGGGAAGGGTAGACAAGGGCTTCGGCTAACCGGTAAAGGTTGGCTAACTCACTGGCGGGGAGGTGCTCCTTACGCAAGACCCGCCTACCATCATGAAACTCCCAAATCTCGGTTCCATCCGGCTCCAGTTTGTGTTGTCCGGCGATATCGAGTCGTTTACGTAGACTCTCATACATCCATCCCCCCCGTCCCACTATCACAAGGTCATGGGGTGCCTGAAGAGTTCTCCAAGCATCCAAGAGCCTTGGAATGTTCTTGCGTGGCTCGAGTGTCCCCACTGCGAGGAAAAATGGCCTATTCCCAGGCTTATTCATCCGGATGGAATCTGGGCCGGGGGAGAAGACAGATGGGACACAAGGGGGAAGGACACGAATTCTCTCTGTAGACAGGTTCAGTGTTTCCGCGATTCGTTCCGCTTGCCAATAGCTATCCGTCAGGATGAGGTTCGCCACGCGCGTAACCGCCGTGAAAACCATTCTCAGGTAAGCTGCTTTATGGGGAGGGAGGCACTCAGCATGGAGAAAGGGGGTCACATCGTGGATGGTGGCTACTAATAGGATATCCCGGCGGGGGGGACCGACTCCAGCCGGGTAGTGGATGAGATCGAGATGAAGGCCGCTACAACCTGCTATCAGCTTTGCACCCAACCGGAAAGGCCACCGCAAGCGGATACTGGCGACAGAATGGGACTCGATCCCCTCACTTGATGGAACTTTGGAAGGTGAAAGTCCCACCGTGTGAATCCCTCGGTTCTCAAGCAGATGTAATGCCTGGAGCAACTGCTCCGTGTAAAAACCGGTTCCACTCCAATTGCCCAGATGGAGAAGAGATACTCCGATTCTCATCTCGTCTTGGGGCATGAGGTTCCGATGCTCAGGTTCCGGGTATGGGAAGCGGAGCGCCGAGGAGCTCGAGCGCTTTTTTGAGCTGCATGTCTTTTGCGAGTAGGTTCAGATCGATGGAGGCGGTGTCTTTGAAGCCGGCTGGATTTACCACTTGATCCTCGGTTTGTTTGATCACGTAATCGGGACGGATACCGGTCCTGTTGATACAAGTGCCACTGGGAGTGTAGTACTTGGCGATGGTGAGTTTCAGGGCGGAGTTGTCATCGAGCGGGATCACTTCCTGGACAGTTCCCTTGCCAAAAGTTGTGGTGCCAACCGCCTTGCCACGGCGATTGTCACGGATAGCTCCGGTGACGATTTCCGCCGCGCTTGCGGTCCATTCATCCACCAGAACAACCAGGGGGATATGTGTGAATGGTGACACATTGGGTGTCCGGTATTCACGGTTGTCTCCGGACTGACGTCCCTTGGTGCTGACGACCAAGCTTCCCTTGGGGAGAAATACATTCGAAATCTCGACTGCGGACTTGAGCAATCCGCCTGAATTGCGGCGCAGGTCCAGGATGCCCTTCTTCATTCCCATCCCTTCAAGGAACCTCATATTTTCCACAAGATCCCGGGAACTGTTCTCATTAAAGCTATTCAAACGAATATAACCGACTCCTCCCGGAAGAAGAATTCTTTCCAATTCACGTTGGGTGATGGTCTCACGAGTGAGCTCGTAAACCACCGGTTCAGGGACATCCTCACGCTGGATAGTGACCGCCACGCGGGTTCCTGGTTCCCCTTTCATCCGGTCCACCGCCTCATCCTCGGTGGTCACAGGTTTTCCATCAACCTGAATCACCACATCACCGGGACGGATGCCGGCACGGTAAGCCGGTGTGTCCGGAATGGGACAGATGACGCGGCAGAGTCCATCCTTGAATTGAATCTGGACGCCCACTCCCCCGAAACTACGCGTTTCGCCCTTCAGGTACTTCACCAACTCCTTGTTCTTTTCGGGCTCCAGATAGGCACTATATCCATCCGGATGGCCATCCAGCCACAGGGATCCGACCATGCCACGGATCATTGCGGAAACTAGTATGTCCAGCTCGATTTTAGTTCCAGTTCTCGACCGGATGGCTTGGAGCGCCAAACGAAAAGCCTGGAAGTCGTCTTTTCTGGAACCCAAGCGTTGGGTCTGGGAAACAATGTCGGAATATTTAAGTTGCTCCAATCCAGGAGTTCTCAGCATCTCCTTAAAACCACCCATCATGAAGGTAATGCTTTGAATGTCCTCGATGTAGCGTTCATCGATCTTGGTGTACGCCTGCTGGAACTTTGCCTCGAGCTGGAGGGGGTTTAGTCCCGTGGCTTGAGGTGTCGCGGTTGCTGATTCAGCCCCCCAAGCATCCTGCCTGAAAAAAAGACTGGGAAGGATGAGGATAACCAAGAAAAGGAGGAAACTTGGGAGGATTCGTTTTGGATGCAACTTCTCCCTACTTGATGTGACCATGAGAATTACGAACTGATTCATATCGAAAATCTACTCCACTCAAATAGATACAGCGGGATCAGGGGGGGAATCAAGGTATACGCTCAAAGATTGGACCAGATTTGGATCAAACCTGTGTCCCGCTTCCTGTTGAAGCTGTTCGATGACGGTGCGGTGAGAGTCCGCCCCGAGACCGGCCTTTTTTAAGGACAACCGTAGATATTCATCCATCAGGGCCAGCATCCTTGCTCCCATATGAATCTCCTCCCCCTTGAGTCCACGAGGCTGCCCTGATCCATCATAATTCTCATGGTGGTCGCGAAGAATCACCACGACAGTTTCCGCCATTTCCAGACGCCGAGCCATCCTAATCGCGACCTCGATGTGTTTCAGGTTGTTCTTGCCATTTCCCATCTCAGTGGTCGCATCGCGTGTCACTCGAAGCAAAGCGATTCCATGAATAAAGGCAGCCATCTGGAAAAGCTGGCGAGATTGAGGATCCAGCTTCAGAAATCGGGCGAAACCTTCCATCAGGTTGGCCAGATGATGAGCCTGCCCCTGCTTGTCTGGATCTCCTGTCTCAAAGAGGTTATCAAAGACTCCCATGGTCTTCAGGGCGATCCGCTCCTGCTTTTCGAAGAAATCGATGTTCAAGAGAGCGATCACCGCTTGTTCGGCCATGGTGTGAAGAACCTCACGGTCTCCTTCGCTGAAACGAGATGGCTGAACAGTGCGTTCCGCCACCGTCATCACCCCAATCACCTCGGTCTCGAACATGGGCACGGACAAATACGAGCGTGAGGGGTAAAAAGAGGGAGGATCCTGGCTGAAACGTGGGTCGAGAAGAGGATTTTCGACCATGATACTGCCTGCGTCTTGAGCGGCCTTTCCCGGTAGCGCCGTCCCGATCTCGATAGGGTGGGTGCCGATTTCTCCCTCGACTAGGCCGAGTTTCACG
>CAZORO010000162.1:0-10236 GCA_964581845.1 uncultured bacterium | reverse complement strand
AGAAAACCATTGTAAACGATACTGATTTGTTCTAGGCTCGATATAATTGCAGGTTAAGGATGAAAATCTCATCCATTGGTTGTTTCGATGGATCCAGTGGTGAGTGTAAACCACCCAAAATTCAAGTACAGGAAGGAGATGTTGAGCCATGCGGAGTCGCTTAAGCGTTTTACTGGTCCTTTCACTTGTTTGTCTAACCGGAAGCCAGGCCGCCACGGTAGTTGTGCCTGTGGGGAATTCGATCCAGGCGGCGATCAATGCCGCCAATAGCGGTGATGTGATTCAACTGCAGACCGGAACCTACACGGAGGACCTTACCATCAAGGGTGGAACTAACCCCAAAAACAACCTGACCATCGAGGCGGCGGAAGGGCAAAGTCCAATCATCCAGTGTGCCAACACCGCCATCCCATCCACCGACCGTGGCGTTCTCGGTATCTTGTCTCTTTTCCTTGGAAACTTCGGCTATCCCATTGATCAACCCGATGACCATGGTATCATTATCGAGGCAAATGGCACCACCCTTCGGAAACTCACAATCAAAAATGACACCATTGAGGGGGATGCCCAATTTGAAGAAGGGGCTGCTGTCCTGGTCTTGGGAAATGATACGTTGATTGAAAACTGCCACATTGAATGTGCCTCAAGCACGGACTCATGCCGTGGCATTTATGTTTTCACCGGCAACCTCCCCATTTTTGACCAAGCTGTTGCCTCGATTTTCGGTCCAGCGGGTTATACCCAAATCATCACTGCTACAAACCTTCGTGTGGTCAACACCACGTTGCTGTATGGAGATGAAATGATTGATACGGTCGATTTTGTCACCTACCTCCTGTATGAACTCAGCGGTAATTATGCTCCCCCGATACCTCCATCGGGTTCTTTCACGAATGTGGACTTCGATGGTGGAAACCTCTCCAGTGGAAGCCATGATCTTGCCGAGTGGGACGGTGGAACCTGGACCTTCACAAACTGTTATTTTCATGACCACCGTGGAAACTTCGGGATTGGTGGAGGAAACCAAACCTTCAACGATTGCAAATGGCAGCGGGCTCTGCGTGATGATCATGTCGAGTTCAACGCCACCCCCGGCGAGGGCAACAGTCCGATTGTCGCCACCTTCAACAATTGCATCTTCTGTGGCGGCGGCGATGCAGGCCGACTCGTAAGAGTGTGCGAGGGCACGGGCACATTCAATGCCTGTATCTTCGATGTAACCAACACGGATCCAAATTACAGAGCCCTTCAGTATCAACCAGGAGATATTGAAAGCGCCTATATCATGGAGATTCCCGGACTCGATCCACTCACCCAAACCTCCTGCATCGTCGATAACTGTGACATCTACGCCCCCTTAAGTGTGGGTGTCGCGGCGACGGATGCTCCATACTTTCCGGAACCACCCGGAACCCTGACCATCACGGACAGCATTATTTATGCTAACCAAGCGGTCAGATTGGATGAAATGGGTGATGTCGCGTTGACCGCCATTGTGCACCACAACGACCTCTTCTCAACTCTGACTCCAGCCATCAGCAACCCCCATGGGTGGACCGTAACCGAGAACAACAACCTCAATGCCGATCCGGGCTATACCGCGCCTGGTTGCGATCCAACGGGCTTTAAGTACAGCAATACAACACTCTTCACGGCTGGCACGGATGGTGGTTATATCGGCTCGCAAGCACCAACATCAGTTGGAAACTGGTCGCTGTACTAACCGGAAATGGGCGGCTTTCAAGCGCCCTGAAGAAGTGACTGTTAGACCGGCGCGCTGGATGGATGTCTGGCGCGCCGGTTCTCTTAATATGTCAACGGATGACGCCCATGAAGGGTGATAAGGGTTTAGTGAAACCGCTCACGAATCGAGCTCAGATGGGTTCACTCCTGAAGCGGGCGCCATGGTAAGCCCCCAACACGCTGTCGCGGGTCACCAATCCCGCGAATTTCCCCTTGGCGTCAAACACCGGCAGGGCCTCCACCTTCAAGGCCGCGAACAGGTGCATCGCTCCGCGTAGATTGGTGTCCGGTGACAGACGCGGCAACTGGGGATCGACGACATCCGAGAGGTTGATCAAGAGTCCCATCATGGGGTCCGCCAATGCCAGGCGCAAGTCATTCAGGGAGACCACCCCACGAAACTCCCCATGATTTCCCTCGACCAGGAAAGCCCTGTCCTCGCAATCGCTAATCTCCGTGACCGCCTCCTCCACACTTAAATGATCCCTTAATCTTATGGGATTCGAGACAAGTACATCGGCCACCGTGACCTCCAATAATGGATCCTTGTCATAGCCCGAGGGAAACCACTCCCCATGACGGCGCAAGATCATGGTGTAGACCGAGACATGATCCCAACGGCTCATGATGAAAAGCGAGAGGGCCACGGTGGTCATTAAGGGTAAAAGGGCCTGGAAGCCTCCCTCCGCCACACGCAACCCCACCAGGATGCCAGTCATGGGGGCATTGAAAGTACCAGCGATCATCCCTGCCATGCCAATCAACGCATAGGCCGATGGATTCGCCACGGCCTCTGGAAAAATCCGCTCCAACAACGCTCCATAGAGTCCACCCAGCGTCCCCCCAATAAAAATTGCAGGCGCAAAACATCCACCTGGTGCTCCCGAACCAATCGTCAAAGCGGTGGCGATGATCTTTCCCGCTAAGATGAAGGCCAGCTCCTTGACCACCAAATCACCATGGAAGGTTTGGGTCAAGGATTCATACCCTTCCCCGATTACTCTCGGCAAGAAGACTCCAATCAGCCCGACACCAATTCCTCCCAGAGCGGGTTTCAACCAGAGCGGGATGGGAATCCGGCCAAACTGGCGCGAGGAAAAATCCGTAGCCAGGATGAAAAGAGCAGACATCAATCCAGTAAGAATCCCCAGACCGATATAAGCGGGAAACTCAAAGGGATTGAAGGTGAAAGAGGGGAAAACCACCACTGTGTGGTCACCAAACTTCAGAGCGCTGACCAATGAACCGACCACCGCCGCGATCACCACTGGCCCAAAGAGGGTGATCTCAAAGCCTTGAAAGATTACCTCCAGCGCAAAGAAGACACCGCCGATCGGCGCGCCGAAAACCGCGGCGATCGAGGCCGCTACCCCCGCTCCCACCAGCACCCGCAGGGTTTTTTGGTGCGCGCCGATCCATCCGCCCATGTTTGAGCCGAAGACCGAGCCCATCTCAGCCAAAGGCCCCTCCGGACCCACCGACCCGCCCGTGGTTAGAATGACCACTGAGGCTGCCGAGGGAATCGCCGCCCGCCAGGGAATACGGATCTGGTTGGTTTGCACCGAGTGGATCACGGAGGGGATGCCATGCCCCGGCGCGAAATGGAGCAGCTTGTAAAGGAAATACCCCACCACCAGTCCTCCTAGCGGTGGAAGACCAAACCGGAGGAGGACCGGTCCAAAATCACGGAGAATGAGGTCTCCACCCCATATGGCATTATTGCCCTTAAGGACCGCCAGCCGGTAGAGAACCGTGACTCCCCCAGTGAAGAGCCCCACGATTCCACCCCACACCAGCATCCAGCCGGGTGTCTCCAGATCTACATCCCACTTCCAGATTCGCGCCATCAGTTGTTCGTCACCGCCGCTCGCGCGGGATTCAATGAGTTTCCATCCTTGTGTTGTTGTTATAAACCACCTTATTCCCGCGTAGGCGGGAATCCATGGCCACACTCTATGTTAACGGAAGGGTATGATATCCTCTTCGCTTGGCGCGGACCACACGGGACGATATCTCCATGATCCTGAGGCATTCACTCTCACGTTGGGGCCACTTGGCTTTCTGTCTCCTTTGGATTTGCCTCCCACCATCCGCATATGCCCAAGATAATCAGTTTCCTGAAAAAACCCAACTGCTGCCGGAGGTCTTCCGGACTCCAGACTTCCCCCTTGAGGAAATCGACTCCCTCGCCGTGTGGCGTGACGGAAAGGGCGGAGGGCAACTCTATATCACAGCTAAGAAAGTGGATGAAATTCATGTCTGTGATGCGGTCACCGGTGTTCTGAAGACCACTTTTGGGGGCAGCGGTAAGGCCCTGGGCAACTTGGCGCGTCCTAATGGCATCGCGGTAGCCGAGGATCTACTCTTTGTGGTGGAGCGTGACAATCACCGTGTGCAGGTGTTCGAGATCCCCTCGCACAAACCGCTGTTGGCCTTCGGTGAAAAGGATTTGGTGTTGCCCTATGGCCTGACCGTGTTCGCAACGGGAGAGATCTTCTCGCTCTATGTGACCGACAATTACCCAGTGCCAATGACCGGATCCAGGGATAATAAGAGGCTTACGGGTGTGGAAAGTCCCTATCCCCCCGCCACCCGCGAGAAATTGACCAATCGTATCAAACACTTCCTTTTGCGGCGTCTGCATGGCCAGTTGACTCATGCATTCGCTGGTGCCTTTGGAGACACCACACCGGGGGGCACGCTTCATGCCGTTGAATCCATCCTGGTCGATCCCAAGCGGGACAACCTCTTTATCTGCGATGAAGCCACCCGCACTGTAAAGGTCTACAGTCTCGATGGCCGATTCAAAGGAAAGTCGGTTGGCACGGATGTGATTCAGGCCGACCCTGAGGGACTTGCCTTGATCGAGCAGACGGATGCCCCAGCAGGGGGATATCTGATCGTGACTGATCAGGGGCTAACACAGACCTTATTCCGTATTTTCAGCCGCGATGGAGAAAAGTATTACGGAGCCTATACCGGCGATCCGGTCCTAGCGAACTCTGATGGGATTGTCTTCTCGGCTGGGGATCTTGGTCCCTTTAAGGGTGGTGCGTTGTATGCGGTCCATGATGATCTGCGGGTGCAGGGGTATTCGTGGGGGGCGTTTAGATTGCCCCAGTAACCGCAGCCAGAAGATCAACCGTCAGCGTACATGTACTCCCTTGTGAGTGGCAAAATGTTCTGAGTTGAATCATTTGCTCTGGTTGCCAATACCTGGTAAACGGAAATCCAGTTGTGCGCGAAAGCATAGGCGCACCCCGCGAGGTAGATCCGCCAGGCGCGGTAGCGTTTCTCCCCGGCGATTTCCCTCAGCCGCTCTCCCGCTTCCTCATAACGTCTCGCCCATTCCCTCAGCGTCATGGCGTAGTGGCGGCGTAGACATTCCGCATCAACCGGCTCGAATCCCGCCGTGCACATCTCTTTGAGAACCAGGCTCAGGTGTGGGAGCTCACCGTGAGGAAACACATAACGTCCAATGAAAACCCCACCCCCGAAGGGACTACCCCCAGATTCGGGATCAGCCGAGGTGATACCATGGTTGAGAAAGGTTCCCCCATCCGCCAGCAGCGTCCTCATCTTTTCGAAGTATCCTCGCAGGTTCTTAAGACCCACATGTTCGAACATACCGACACTTGCGATTCGGTCAAACGTGCCGCTGACATCCCGGTAGTCTTCAAACTTCACCTCGCAACGATCCTGAAGACCCCGTTTGATGATGCGTTCACGTGCAAACTCATACTGGTTCCGGGAGAGCGTGATACCCACCGCATGGGCACCGAACTTCTCTACCGCCCGCAGGATGAGTGTTCCCCAACCGCAACCAACATCCAGAAGGCGGTCACCCGGATGTACAGCCAGCTTACGCAGGATATGGTCGATCTTCTGTTCCTGTGCCTCCTCCAGGGTGGCATCGTCCTTTCTGAAATAAGCGCAGGAATAAACCATCTCCCGATCAAGCCAGAGCGAATAGAATTCGTTGGAAACATCGTAGTGATAGGAAATCGCCTCCGCGTCCAGCTCACGGGTATGTCTTGATCGGCGCGGGTGGTGATGATCTCTTGATCCCGGTTTCCCCCAAAGGCTCGATAGGTTTACCGCCAGATCAATGATGTCCGTAGCACACCCCTCAACATCGATTTCACCCTCCACATATGCCTCGCCCAACTGTTGGAGGGACGGGGGCATGGAATGCCGTAGCGCAGCGGGTGTTTTGAATGTCACACACACCCGGATCTCTTCCCCCAGATCGTACTGGGCTCCGTTCCACAAGATGATCCGCAGGGGGAGATTGTGTGGGCTAAGACGCGATATAAAGGCGTTCAACCGTCGTTCCCAGAACATCAAAGCGCCTCTCAAAGGGTCTTTACCTAACGAGCACAGGATATGCATGAAACTGGGTTCAGGTAAGATTTTACACGATTTCAGGTCAAAAAGCTACCAGTAAATGAATCTGGTCAATGCCTCACGATCCGCTTTGGGCAGAGCATTCACATCTGGGATGATGTAGCGGTTTTCATATACATCCAATAGAACCTTGCCATTCTCCCCGAAATCCTGGGTACGGTCATAACGCCAGCGCATTTGGAATTCGCGCCGCCCTTGCTCGGTTTCCACATTCAGAAACAGGAGGCTGTACTTGAATTCCACGGTGAACACACGGGTGATGGTAAGCTCATAGTAGGTCCGGGCGAGAGAACGGCGGACCAGTTCCTGGGCCTCCTCCGGGAAGAGCTTGGGATCATCGATCATCCCGATCTCTTTATCACGCCCATCGAGCTCGAAATACCTCAGCGAGATGTACCGTTCCGGGCAGGAAATCGGGAAGGCCATAGCCGCGAAGACACCCCGGAAAAGACGTTCACCCTCCCAATCGGCACTCTCGATCTGGACATGCAGCAGGTCATGAGCACCCGTGAAGATGCGGGTGGTCCTGGGGTCGAGGAAACGAATCCCGACCTCCGAGGCTTTGGCTCTTTGCGCGATTATCTCAGCGGTTTCTTCCATAATTCTCAGGTCTCCAAACTCGCCAGCTGCGTCTGCATGATGACGAGATGGTAGTAGGTCCCTCCTTTCTCCATGAGTTCTTTGTGCGACCCGCTCTCCACCACGCGCCCATTGTCGATGACATAGATCTTGTCCGCACCGCGCAATGTGGAGAGACGGTGCGCGATGGCGATGGTGGTTCTTCCCTTGCAGAGGACGGCCAGCGCATCTTGAATCTGAGTCTCGGATTCGGTGTCTACACTGGAGGTGGCCTCATCGAGAATCAGGATATCAGGGTCGCAGAGTAGCGCACGAGCAATGCTGACCCGCTGACGTTCACCACCGGACAGTCCGGCACCACGCTCACCCAGGCGAGTATCATAGCCCGAGGGCAGGCGCATGATGAAATCGTGGCAGTTGGCCGCCTTGGAGACATTCAGGATCTCGACATAATGCGCGTGGGGTTTGCCATAGCTGATGTTGTCCGAAACAGTCGCCCGGAACAGGAATGGCTCCTGGAGAACCAGACCGATGTGCTTACGGAGATCCTCGCGCTTCAGATCCTTCAGGTTATGGCCATCAATCAGAACCTCGCCCTCCTGGGGATCATAAAAACGGCAGATCAGGTTGATGATGGTGGTCTTGCCGCTGCCGCTACGACCCACAATCCCGATCATCTGCCCTGGCGCGAAATCCAGGTTGACATTATACAGGATCGGTTTGTATGGGTCATAACCGAAGGTGACATCATTGAACACAATGTGCCCCTTGCAGCCCCTGAGCGTGGGGGCATCGGCACGGTCCCTCAAAGAGGGATGGCTGTCCAATACCTCGAAGATCCGGTGGCTGGAGGTCACAAAACTCGAAACCCAGTTGGAGAACAAGGTCAGGTTCTGCAGCGGACCATTGAGCATCCCGATGTAACCCAGGTAAGCAATCAGGCTACCGATCGTCATGGCCCCCGCCTCCTTCCGGCCAGCATCGGAGAGGACATCGGACCCTCCCATGTACCAAACAATGAAACCGCCCAGCCCGAAGATCAGGGTCATAATGGGATTAAAGGTCCCCAGGTGCGAATCGAGTGTCTTACGGCTATCTCTCAGGTAAGAGACATTGCTGTCGAAACGTTGCGCCTCACGGTCTTCCTGGGCGAAGGACTTCACCAAACGGATTCCCGAGAAGACACCATTCAGCATGGAGTTGAGCTTGGAGTTGCTGTCCCACAGTTTGAAATAGCGGGGATACACTTTCTTCCAGAAATAAAGTGTACCCGCCACCACGAAGGGGATGGGAATCAGGACAAAAGGGGCGAGGTGCGGATTCAAATAGAACAACATGCTCAGGATCCCCACGATCATGAAGATGTTGATGAAGAAACCCTGGGCCACCTGGCTCACAAAACCATGGAAGGATTCCACATCCCCGGTGATGCGGCTCATCAGACTACCCACCTGAGTGCGGTCGTAATAATCGACCGTCATCTGGGTGAGCTTGTTGAACATGCGAGTACGGACTTCATAGGTCATCTGGGTGCCGACATGGGCCGAGATCCGGTTGATGGTGATCTGGATCCCTTGACGCGCCATACCCGCACAAAGGAGGCCGAGAACAATCAATAACAGACTGCTCTTACGGGAGGCCAATTCCTCGATATCCAACGAGCCAATCCCACTCTCGATGACCGCCTGGACATTGAGCACATCATCCAGCAGAAAGCGGATCAACAGATTGGGGATCAAATCGAGGCAGACTCCCACCACCATGATCGAGAACAGGAACAAAACCCACCCATAATAAGGACGCAGCATCTGTAGGGTCCGTCCGAAGACAGCACCCTGGTTCAGGCAACGCCCGCAGGGAGCATTACGATCCGAGAGCACCATCCCACAGGTTGGGCAGTGGTATTCATCTGGCGCGGTAAGAGCCTCGGGTTGGAAGGGCTTACCGGTCTTGAAACGCTTCATCTGGCCCAGGACACGGGCAAAGCGTTCCCGGTAGGCGTTGGTGAAACGTATCAGCTCGAGGAATACGCCATCCAGCTTGGCGCGCAAACAGGTGCTGCCCACGGTGCCATGAAGGTCAAGGTCCTCGATATCTTTGAACTCGAGATGACGTTTACCAAACACCCCTCGCGCCGCTGGAACTACCAGCACACATTCGCGGTTAGTGACCAACCAGAAGGGAACCTCATCGCCCCCGAGCGACAAATCGGCCTCGGCCGCAATCAAAATCTCCGTGGGGTCAAGTCCAGATTCACGGACCTGAGCGAGAACCGCATCGGGGATGCTGCCGGTCGAAGCGAGAATAACAGGTGAAGTTTGGGGCGAATCGATATCGCCCACGGCCTGAGGTGTCCGTTGCATGGAATCTACATGTCAGGGTGACGATATCGAACGAGAGACGCGGCTGGCAATCCTATCGATCATTGGAAGGAGAATACCTTGAGTGCCATCGCGATTCACTTCGCCATGGCACTCCCCCTCTTTGATGAATCTACTCCTCCCGGACACTCAGTCAACCCTTTATAGAGACGGCTGGACTCCTCCTGGGGCAAAAGCACTTCTTCACATCCATATTCACGCGAAACTCACGCGGGAGCTTAGACACAAGAAGCCCGGCAAAGAACATGAACCTGGGCGGCTTCACCATGGTCACTCCCCTCCCCTGGCGGAAACGAAAAAGGGTGTGACCGGGTCACACCTAGCCACACCCCTTCATTCTTCAATGACTTACCCCCCCATTTGGAGGAGCTAGTAGCCCTTATCTTCCGGAGAAAGAGTGGGTGTTCAGGTCATCCCAACTGTCCTCGTCCTCACCCTCTTCGCTATCCTCATCCTTATTGTCTTCTTTGGCGGGCTCCGCCGCAGCGGTCTTGGGTTCCTCACCCTTTTTCTCCTCTACCTTGCCGGTGGCGGCATCGGCTTTCACCTCGCCGAATTTAATCGGGAGGATGCTGTAGCTCTTTCCATACAACACAACAAGGGCAGAGTCATTCTCGCCGGGTCCAAGCATGAAGGTCAGGTTCGGGATGCTTACATTTTCATGGTCCTTGATTTCCAGCTTAGTTTTCTTGGCTTCGGCTCCCACCCAAACGACAAAATAGAAAGTCCCCTTCTCATCAGCGTTAAAGCCCGCCGCATACTTGCCAGCTGGGACTTGGATATCGCCAATAATCAAACCCTTCTTGGTTTCCAGGGAGGCCAACTTGCCACATTCCTCGCCCTTGTTGATATTGTCCAAAGTGGTCTTATCAAGGGTTCCCTTGCGCATCTTCTCCAAGGTGCCATCCTTCTCCACCGGACGCGCATCGTAAGAAAGACGCAGTACTTCCTCTCCATCCATCTCCATGCCCACGCAATATTTCGGTGCCGCCGCCTGACTCATGCTGACCAGGCCACAGACCAACACCAATGCTAAGAAAGCATTTTTCATTAGGTTATTCCTCCTCATCGGATTGTTTTTCAGTCAAGTAGGTACGATTCCCTAATCTTAACGTCACGAAGCGGA
>CAZORO010000161.1:0-10243 GCA_964581845.1 uncultured bacterium | reverse complement strand
AAACCATCGTCTCCGCCCTCCGCCATTACCTCTCCCACAACTTCACCCTTCCTCCCCTCCCCTCTCTCAATATCCCTTCAGACGGGTAAAGGGTTACACCCAGTTGAAATCCGCCCAGCTCGTGATACGCGATACGTCCCGCGAGGGATTCAGCTGACTGTTTGAGTAAATCGCGTGAGGCGCTGCCAAGAACCAAGTAGCGTTGATCTTGATGCGTATCCACAAGATGACGAAGAAGCGGGAAGATGTTGGGCGCACGCTGAATCTCGTCAATAACAATCAAGCCCGAAAGCGACTCAAGGGCTAGTAGTGGCTCTTCCAGTAAAACAGCATCGCGAGGGTTCTCCAGATCAAAAAAATGCTCTGCCTTGAACTCTCGAGCCAATGTGGTCTTTCCCGCTTGACGTGGCCCAATAATGGCGGTAACGGGAAAGGCGGCCATCAATTCGGATAGTTTGGCTTTGTCCGCGGATCGATCAATCATGGTGCCATTATACCCAAATGTCATTGAAATATCATCATCGAGAGATGATATTTCAATGCTGATTAAAAAAAAGGGATTTTAGGTTGCCCCTAACTCGCCCACCCTTCCAGGTTAACGCTTTTTTTCACGGCCTTGTAAGAAAAAGCAAATGAATTCGCCACTCCTAGAATGGTTCCATCGGACCTTTTTTCTGTTACGGAGACAGTAATGGGGGGTGAGTTTTTCAGTATAGATTTCTACCAAGCTGATCCCAGTTCCACAACACGCAAACTCTTGATCCTGGCCTCTCCTCCCACCGCGTAAACACCAAAACCTTTTTCCTCAGCCTTGGGAAGGAAGCAGGAGGTCATCGATACCCTCCCTTGATTGGCGAAGACCTCCAGCGAGGTCCGGTCCACAAGAATACGGAAATCGATTGTGGACTTGACCGGTCCGAGTTCAGCCTCTTTCCCAAGGCAACAGATCTTCCGGTCTTTGCTCAGGCAACTCACCTTCTCGCCACGAATCACAAAACCAACCTCCGTGGTCTGGCCTGGCTCGATCTCCGTTTGGATGTCAAAAAGCTCGCCTTGTATCTCCTTGAGCGGATTCTCTCCCGGTTTCAAATCCAAGTCTTTGAAGTCATGCCCCTTGCGGTACAAAGTTTCGATTTCCTTGACTGGAGTGCGGCACATGCGGATGCCATCCTCGAAGGTCTTCAGAGTGAGTTCGCAGGGGAAGGACATCTGCTGGTTGAAAGGCATTCCGGGATACTCGCCTCCATTCATCCATGCGATCTGAATCCGCCGGCCATCCTCGACCGGGATATCGCTGTAAGACTGGCTGGCATAGAAATTTTCCCCCCAATCACCAGTAAGGAGCTCGCTCTCCGGAGTGAACTGTTTGCCATCAAAGCCGCCGATGAGATATTTCCCATTGGCCGCCAGGACCACCCAGCGGGTGTCGGCCTTGTCTCCATCCACCGGTAATTCAAACAGGTCGGGACACTCAAAGAAGTTGCTGATCTCGCTTTGGTAGGTCCACTCCTTGAGATCAGGCGAGGTGAAGAAAGCGATTCCCTTGGTTCCCTTACGGCTGCCTGATTCGATGTAGAGCGCCATGACCCATTGCCCGGTGGGCTTGTGCCAGATGACCTTCGGATCACGGTCCGGCCAGAGCAGGATGACAAGATTCTTCTCGTACTTGGTCCAGGTACGTCCACGGTCATTGCTGTAGGCCACGCACTGCCCATGTCCCTCGCCTGTGTAGAGCGCTACCAGGACATCCTCATTCCCGGTTTTGAATCCCGAGGTATTGTTCCAGTCAACCACCGCCGATCCCGAAAAACAGGTGCCATTCGTATCGGGTGAGAGGGCGATGGGGAGATCTTCCCAGTGAAGGAGATCCGAACTGACCGCATGTCCCCAGTGCATGTTGCCCCAGTTAATCTCAAATGGGTTGTGCTGATAAAAGAGGTGATACTCCCCTTTGTAGTAGACAAGGCCGTTCGGGTCATTCAACCAGTTGGTGGGAGCAGTGAAGTGGAATTGCGGGCGTAATTCCTCAGCTCTCCCAGTATATTCTTTCGAGCACATGGTTCCCCCTGTGATTTCGATATCTCCCTCTCTTCCGGTTAGGACTTGAGGTTGGCCATTCTGGAACTCAACCTCCACGATATCCTGAGCCTTTTTGTCTTGAATCAGCCATCCTCCGGCGCATATCTCCGAACCTTTGCAGAGAACCGCCTTGCGTAGCAGCCCTCCCTGAATACTGAGAAACATGGTCCTACCATTGAAGAACACCCCAGTTCCCGCCAATTCATATTTCGACCCGCTCTCGGAGGTGTACCCTCTTGGGATCTGAGCATATAAATGCCTCACTCCATCCCGCAGGACCACCTCCAATCCCACACCCTCGTCCTCTTGAAGCAGCTGTCCATCGCGTTTGAGGGCGAGACGTTTCACTGACTGAATCCGGCTCTCTCCTGTGTAAGGTTCCAGAAGCGACACAAAACAACTTCGTAAAGGAGATGACTCGGAACGTCTGCGCACCATCACACGGGGAACCCACTCCTCACCTCCACTGTATAGGCCGCTTGTGATCCAGCATTCACCCAGGGCCCCCTCGGCATTGGAAGTTAGACCAGTGTACCTGAGATGGACCGGACCACCTGGAGTGGCTTGCTGGTAGCGGTCCTCAATCGTCCAATCGACATACCAGCCTGGTTTTGGCAGGGAATCGGTCCGGAAGGCACGGGTCTCGGTGTTGTATCCATATTCGGTGGTTGCTGAGAAAGATAGTCCCTCAGTGACTGCCTCTCCGAAAAATGCTGTCAGGAACTTCGCGTGATCCCGTCCACCTTGCACATGGAATAAATCGATGACATAGGAATCTTTCTCATCGATGTCCACCATGGCCACGGACCGGGTGTACTCGCTTGCGGATGCCAGCTCCGCCGCCGCCACTTCAACGAGGTGGAAGCCCTTACCGGAAGCCCAGAGAGTGGCTTTCCCCTTCCCTGACTGAAGGTCATTTCCATCCACCACCACTGTGTTGTGAGCTGCGGTTTTGGTGTACCAGAGCGCTTTAGGGGAACCCCAACCGCCATAACCGACTGGAGGGTAACCAAAATCGGGAAGCAGATCGAGGCCCTTAGCGAAGAGCCCGATATTCAAGGCTCCACGGTGTCCGTGACGTCCGCCGGCATCGTGATCGATCCATACCGCACGCTGGTTTTCACCAGTTCCCGCCCGCAGAATTGAGACTCCCCAATCCTCCTTATTGATATCCCCCAACGGGATCTCTGTCCCAACCTCGGCGATCACTTGGTTCACCTTGTCTTGGATACTCTGAGGATTATCAGCGAAGAGATCATGGGGAAGCCCCGCTACCGAGGATCCATTGGCCAGGTACAGGGCTTGCACAAAGGCATTGTCTCCAGTTACCTCATACAAGCGGTACAGAAAGGAGTCCATCGAGGGTTCAACTGTCCCGCGCGGGAAAGAAACTCCTTTGTATATCTGAACTGGTATTCCAAAAGAGCCTGAGTCGCCAATATGCGGGTAGTATTTCTGCAGACACCAGGTGTCCAAGTGAAAACGGTATGTTTTATAAAGATCGGGGTATTTCCGAAGGAGATCATCCAGGAAACCGGGCATGGCGCGGTCAAATCGCATGGCCACCTCCGCGAAGGCTTCCGGGAAAATGGTGCTGTATCCCGCCAGCCCCTTCTCACCCGTCATCCCATCCTCTTTTAGAGATCCATCAAGCATCTCCTGGAAACGTTGATCGATGACTTCCTTGTTGGCGGGCCAGCCGAGGACCGCTTCAATCGTGAGGAGCGCCACCGGGGTGCGTGGATAGTTCGATTGAATCCGCTCCGGATGGTTGAGGGTCTCTCTGAGGATCCGCTCCTCGATATTCCTTTTTATCGCCGTGGAATCCTGTTTCTGATTTTCGAGCCCCAGCTGTCTCGCTTTTTCGGACAGGAAGGTGACCAGCTGTTGGTCCTGGTCAATTGCATCGAAAATGCAGTCATATGCCTGGGCCAGCTCGCGGACTTCCTCACAAGCATCATGCCAGACAGTCACCGCTCCCTGATGGCCTCCCTTTTCGTAAACCAATCCCTGTGTCTTAAAGTCAAAGGTGGGATAGAAATCCGCGATCCGGTCCAGAAGGATGGCTGTTTTGTGGGCGTAACGGACATCTCCCGTGACGGTATAGGCATGAGACAAAGCGCGTGCTCCACCGACCAGCAGTTGCCGCCACTGCCCCGCGATGAGGTAGTAGCCGATGAACCTCCAGCGCTTGCCCTCGCTGACATACCCCTCCCCATCATCCACGCCAAAGAGATGAAGGGGATCATTGGGATCTGGATGTTCTGGATTGAAGAGTAGAGAGCGGTCTGCTTTGGAGGCTTCAAAGAAACCTTGAGTATTGAGACCTGAACGGTAATACGCCTCGAAGTCATTGGTTGGGAAGCGTGCCTCGCAGTGGGGACATTGAACCTTGAAGCGATGGTTCCAGATGTCGATCTTCCAGTTATACATCCGGACATCTTTCTTGCAGGCCGGACAGAAACCATCAGACCAGACCATCCAGGTGCGCGTGATCCACGGCCCAAACATCATCTTCCACAGTTCCTCATCGGAGGTGTC
This sequence comes from uncultured bacterium, assembly GCA_964581845.1. Taxonomy (GTDB): domain Bacteria; phylum Hinthialibacterota; class Hinthialibacteria; order OLB16; family OLB16; genus OLB16. Next base: position 5,623 of record CAZORO010000161.1, on the reverse strand, counting down.
AAGCCAGGGTTTGGCGCCGGAGACCTCATTCGCCTGGATCTCACGCGCCCAGTCGTAAGTCTTGGCGTTCTCGACCGCTCTTTCCACAAGCGCCTTGGGAAACAGAACACCACATGTCTTGGCTGGGAGATCCTCCGCAGTTCCTTGCAATCCTGCCAGACTAGAACCAATCACCAGAAAAAAAGCGTTGACATACCTCATCTTTCGCCACCTCCCCGAAATATCTCAACAGACAAAGGTTCACGAGAGCCGGAGCTTTCCAAACCGGACAAGTCAGAAGATCTGTATGCTATACCCCCACCTGTCTCGTGAGGAGTCCGCTTTTTTTCATGGGATCATGGGGCTTCCGGCTCATACCCCTGTTGTGCCATTCTCTTGCCCAAATCCATCCCTTTCCAATGAGGCTGAAATGACACATCACCCCGATGGGAATCCGCAGTCAGCCAATGTCATTCAAGATTCAGTTTCAGCATCAGTTCCAGCTCCTCCGATGGGGTGGTCCCTACTCCTGGTTCTGGGGCCGGGACTGGTGTGGTGCGGGGAGTATATCGGTTCAGGAGAGGTCATCCTGGCACCCCGTACAGGCGCGATCCTCGGACTGGCGGTCCTGTGGGTACCATTGATTGGTATCTTCGCCAAGTTCTGGATCGGTTTGGCTGGAGCACGTTACACGGTGTGTACCGGGGAGGGCATGATCGACATGCTCAGCCGGACCCCAGGCCCAAAGAACTGGTTGATCTGGATAACCTTCATCGGCCAGATTGCATCCGGCGCCATCGCCACCGGTGCCTTGGCGAATGTCGCGGGGATTTTTGCCGCTTACTTCATCCCTCTCCCTTCCTTCCTGCTCGGTTGGGTGATCACCTTGTGTGTCATCACCATCGCCTGGACAGGGAGGTTCAATCTCCTCAAGTCGGCCATGTCACTTTTGGTCATGCTCATTATCCTCGGTTCAGCGGATGTAGCCCTTTCCACCTGGCCGGGGATCCGCGAGGTCCTCAAGGGAATCTTCGGATTCCAGGTTCCAGAGATACCGGAGTGGGCCAAATCATCGATGAAAGATTCCTCCTCGCCATGGCGTGAGATCCTGCCATTGCTGGGTTGGGCCGCGGGGGGCTTCGCCAGTCAGGTCTGGTATTCCTACTGGGTGCTGGGTGCTGGTTATGGCATGGCGCATGGACGGGAATGCGGCAGTCCATTGGACCCCGCAGTTCTGAACCGGCTAACTCCGGATGATGCGCAACGGCTAAAGGGCTGGTGCCGTGTGGTGGTCTGCGATGCCAGCATGGCCATGCTGATCGGAATTGTAGTGACGGCCTCCCTTACCATGGCGGGAGCGGGAGTGCTGGGCCCCGCCAAGCTAGCTCCAGAAGGAGCACAAGTGGCCTTGGAGCTTTCGAGGATGTTCGCGGAACGTTGGGGAATAGTGGGAGCTCATATCTTTGTACTGGCGGGATTGGCGGCCTTTATAAGCACCATGCTGGGGCAGCTGGCCGGTTGGCCGAGGTTGCTGGCCGACTGCGCGCGCCTACTCATTCCGGGTGTCTCAAGATTCTCATGGAAGGTTCAGTTCAGGACGATTCTAACACTCTTTACCATCTCGAACATGGTGCTGGTCTATTCCTTCGGCCTCAAACCGGTGTTGTTGGTGAAGACTGGGGCGATTCTGGATGGACTTTTATTGACTCCTCTTCAAGCGGCGGCGGTAGCTTGGGTGCTGTACCGGGTAATGCCGGGATTCTATCGAGAGGAAACCGCCAAACTCCTGCGTCCTCCCATCTGGATCTTGGCGGGGCTTCTGCTGGCTTTCGTGGTGTTTGGGTATTTCTGTGTGTTTCAATTGCCGGGGGTTTTCATGGAGTAAACGATCCTCCCTCCCCCAAACGTTAGTGGATCACAACCCGAAGCCTCATTGGTGGCGCCCGGTCCGAGGTCGGGGCTGGGGCGGAGGAGGACTCCCGGCTTTCTCGCGGAGTGACTTCATAAAGGTCTCTTCGTCATCCACGGCAACCTTGAAGAAGACCGGCTCTCTCCATGAAGCCTTGAACTCAAGCAAGCACTTCAAGTCATCCGCGTACAGCTTCGTCTTGCCGAGGGGGTCGAAGCGATACTTTCTCAAAGTCTCAGATCCGACAATCCGTCTGAGATCCGCTGCGTTCAGATGCGTGAGGTCAGAAACCGTCCCACCTTTGCGTAAATACTCGATTGTGCCAGGCAAGGCTTGGCTTTTCAACCACTGTGTATGGATAATACGGACCAAGAAGGGTTTACGACTTCCGGTTCGCATAAGGGATGGGATCAAGGCTTGGCCAAAAAGGGGTTTCTCCCTAATATCATTTACATCAGAACCACCCACAAACTTCCCTTTTACTTCTTCATCAGACAGATTAACCAACTCGATTCTGTCCCCCGTTAGCTCTTCGTACACTTGTTCAAGAACACTCGTGGTAATCTCCGGAACGGTAACTTGATCAAGGCAAGTTTTCACGAGTTCCACCCGATCAGGATTGCTGAGGAGGAAATGAACCAGACGCGAAAGCGCTATGCGAGCGGCGGAGTCACTCAATACCATGTTTACAAAACCGCCTGCATTAGAAAATGCTCTCGACAACGATGAATATACCCCCACCGTCTCCGTCATCTCATGGACATCCGTATTGCCGTGAGCTCTGTCAAACTCGGCCATAGATTTTCTTATGAGGTCCGCTATCTCCTTCCCAGCATCCGCTGCTGCTTGCTTGTCCGGGAGATCCTGTTCCCGGATCCATGGGATCTTGGGCCAAGACTTCTTCGGCAGTTCAGATACGATTCTATGGCATGTGTCTTGAACCTCGCTGTTCCGGATCATGAGGAGCCAGGACTCCATATCACCCGTTGGCGGGGCCGCCGATGAAGTAAGGCAGCAGATGCCCATCAAGACAACAAGCAGTAGTGATTTCATTTTATCGATCATGTCAGTTCGTGCAGGACAGGTCCTCCAGCGCCACCCAATCCATTCCGACACCTGTCGTCGGTCCCTCTGCCTGGTAACGGATCCAAAGAGTGATCGAATCGACATCCGAGGGCAGCGTGATGTCGCCTTGTTTGCTTGTATCGGGTGATTTCGAGGTGTCGATCTCGAACCATTCTCCGCCCGTGGTCCTATCCGACCCAAAGCGCGTGAGGAGTCCCGCATCCTTCCCTTTTTCACCGTTCGGAAGCGGCTCCACTCCTGACAACTGCCCAGGCGTCAGAGGCTCCCGCCCGGGCCGGTTGTAGGCGGCGAGGATCTCATACGACCAACCACTTTGCGCAGCAGTCATCTGAAGTGTGTTCACTCGGGCACGGATACGGTAAGTGCTACCAGGGACAAGACCGAGGAAACGGCGGTAGAGACCTCCTGTCGGAAAGGCGGCCGTGCTTCCAATGCGTTGGAAGGTCGGCTTGTCCGCCGGCTTTTGGTATCCTCGAAACTGGTAGTCGGCCCGTTTGGCAAAGTCCTTCTGCTCAATAGAGAAATCGGCCGCCTTCAGAGCCTCCGAGGTAGTCCAGCTCATCCAATTCGGATGGATTCCACCGAAGAAGGGGAAACTTACCCGCTCTTCTTGAGAACACCCACCCACCATGATGGCTGCTGCAGAAGTCAGTCCATTCTTGTACCCCCTTGCGGTGACCAGTATGCCGATCGCCTCCCAACCTTCGAATAGATGGTATTCCCTGGGTGTAATTGTAACCTTCATCTCGGACTCTGTTCTCGCGCTCCCGACGACCCCGCTATCTACTCCCACTGTCACAAGATCAAAGCCTCCATCCGGCTCCTCCCATTCAATCTCGAAAACTCTAAGAGTGGGATCAAAGCGTGCTGAAAGGGACTTAGGTGGAGGATGAATGCCGAAACCGGTCTCAGTTCCGCCTAGACTGTAAGGGATTCCACCAAGAAGAATCAACGTTCCATCGCGGTGATAGGCTTTCCCCCAATGCTTAACGAACATAGGGTGGCCGTTGATCGCGGCCGCCAAGTTGCTGACCACAGATTCGGCGGATTCTCCCTTCTCCGTCTGAATCGAAACGATCGCACTGTTCCTATTCAAGACATCACCGATCGAGAGAATTCCTCCGTTTGCAGTTCCGGGAAATACAATCTCCTGAGTCGGACTCACTAGTCTGGAAACGGATTCTGATTTGTCCGCAGATAGGGCAGCTGCTGCAGCAATGCCAACCAAAGAAATACAAACAAGTGCTTTCCTTGCATTCATGCCACGAACCTCCATCTTATTGTTGTGTGGGGATACAGGTACATGATGCGTTACAACGCTGATTTTCTGGACAACTATTTATGTCGCAGCTGTCCTCGGTTCCTTCAACATCAAATTGACCTTCAGGGTAGGCTGGTCCCTCAAAACAGCCCCCTGGCGTCAGACCACCATCATCGTTTGTATTGTACAGGATCTGTTTGAGGCAATCGTAGTACCAGATCCTCCAATCATAGCTACCAAGGGTTCCTTCGTCACAGCAGTTCAAACCATGTTTCTCATGATCCTCGTTAAACCACGCAATTGAATGGTATCTCTTGCCATTGTTGGTCTTTCTTATCTTAAGGTAGTTTTGACCATTGGCAAACTCGCACACCCCGATCAGCGTGTATGAATTTGGGGTTAGGGCAGGGTAATAAAGGAGTTCGAAATGCTTACAGCCAGTTTGTACTGGATCCCAGCACTTGAGTTCTATCCTATTGCAGCAATCATCTTCATCGGACCAAACGGTTGAGTTCTGGTCATTGCAACCACAGTGATATCCCCCCCACCCCTCTGGTGACTCCCAATCTCCCGGCGTCTCTTCAGTACAATCACTGCCCTGCGGAATTTCGACTGAAACCCAATTGTCCACATACGACGCAGTACAATTTGCGGCTACGCCTTGAAGATTCCCACCACCACGAATTATCACACAGTCTCCTGAGGTATAGGATGTTTGTGGATACTGTGGATTACAATCATAGGCATACCAGCTCCCGTCCCAATCCGTTTCAACATACCAAGTAGTCGCTGTTTCAGAGGCTTGCGCCCATTCCCACTTGTGACAAATCGATTCATCGGCTGACTTACTGACTCGAATCTCGCAGTTGATAAGTCTGGGTTGCAGAGAAGGAGTATACTCCCCATCGTAGATTGGTTTGTTGATCTCAAAACGAATGTGCATCGGTACCTGACTTGTGTGATTTGTGGTAATCTTGGGATCGTAGACGTGTACGTAGCCTTTCGCTCTTGGAATATCAACGTCGTCATAGTACTGGAGGTTATCGATAAAGCCACCGGTTAGTAGATATGTAGTAGAAGTCGTCTTCGACAGTGGAGTTGGCGAAGCCGATTCGTCCTCGTATATGGGACCTCCTATTGGGCAGAAGTAGTCCCAGTCGATACCCTCAGCCGAGATGTAGATTGCACCCGGTCCCTTACGGAACATCCCGACCCCCACCGTGAAGATTGATTCCTCTGAACACATTTCACCATCACACCCATTCTTCTCCGAATAGCCGCACCAGATCCCACTAGTCTCATCGTATGCCCCGACCATAGAGCGAATCATGCTGACTGGAAGCGGCGTCATGTCGCCTACACCACAACAACGAGCATATGTGGCTGTA
>CAZORO010000160.1:0-10265 GCA_964581845.1 uncultured bacterium | reverse complement strand
AGGGCGTAATGGATTTTCCTTTCTGCACACCTACGAATCCACTGGGCGTTACTGGCGGGCCCTTGAGCAGGCAGGGCTGATCAGGAAAACGACTGGCATCCGATTGGTCCATTCTCCTTGGGGAGGAGATGAACATCGTTTCAATCACGTGGCACGGCTTGGTGGACCATTGCACCAAATCCTTTGCCAGACCCGGTGCCCGTTTGTCATTGATCGCATTGCAGGCGGCAGCCCTTACCGGCCATATCCATTCGATGGTGAGCTGGCGCGGGCTTACGAGGAGTTACTCGGAAATAATTTCCTCGGCGGACAGGTGCATGAACCAATTTGCAACACCCACAATGATTGGAAGCGTTTTGTCGAGGCCAACGCGAAGTTTGAACGCGAAGCCATCCAGCCGGAGGAACTGCGAACTTATTTTAATAACGCCAACGAACGGTGTTGGCTGGAGTATGGGACAGTGGAAGATTACGCGGGCCGGGTTCATCCACCTGATGAGCAGGCTTTCTGGCCAGAAATCCAATGGAACATCCAGAGGAATGTCACCCGGTTCGGATCCCGCTTCAGCTGTGCCGAGGGAAGCCACTGGGGACAACTGGCCTGGCATATTTTCTACAAGTTGGGGGCGGTGTCCTGCTTTGCCGAGGTCGGACCCTGGGCTTCCACGGATTCCCAATTCGCTATCGCCAGCCTACGTGGCGCCGCCAAAGCAGCAGACCGGCCGTGGGGAGTTTTTTTCGCGCCATGGGGGCCAAATGGTTGTACTTCGTTCCTGCCGCCTGAAGATTGGACTTGGCGTTGCCCCCCAGAGGAAATGAATGCCAGTGCCTGGCCGGTTGGGCCCGAGCTTGGACCCTCCACGGCCTTGCAACGGCGGATTTTCTTTCATGCTTATCTTTCCGGCGCACATACCTTGCACGAGGAGTGGGGCGCGGAAGGAAACCTGGAATCCTGGACTGATGCGAAGCTCTCCTCTTATGGCCATGTGACCAAAGATCTGTTGGACTTCCAGGAGGCACATCCGGATGTGGGGCATCCATTCACTCCGCTTGCCTTGGTGCTGGATGCCAATCAACGTCCCCCCGGCTCAGGCCCCTGGGACCAACTAAAAACGGAGCTACGCAAAATGCCTGGAGACACCATGTCAAAAGGGGGGCCAGAAGCCAGTTGCTACCCGTCATGGGTCATTCCGGAGTTTTTTGATATTGTACCCTCCGATGCGCCGGAAGATATTTGGGGTGATTACCAATGCCTTCTGGCATTCGACAAGTTCTCCGCGCCTAAGAAAGTGCGCATCGTGGAGCCAAACGCCTTTACAGAAGCTGTCATCCAAACCGCGCGCGATCTGTCTCCATTCGATTGTGCGGCGCATCTGACGATGCAGATCAACCATCGTCTTGCCGACGGAGCTTGGATCGTGGCACTCTACAATCCCTGGGGCTCCGAGCGCGGCGACGTCTTCGGCACAGGCAGCATCCTTGATCCCGGATGTCTCCAGCGCGGGGTGCTGCGTCCGAAATTCAGTTTTTCCATCGTGAAGACGATCTATGCCTGGCCCGAGGCGAGTAACGTGGTTGTCCGGGAGAACGAATTGGTGGTCACCATAGGCCCCGGAGGAACACTGGTGCTGGAAATTCAACCGAAAGGATAGAGATCCGATTATGAAGAGACACGTGGTAGCAATCATCGCGATCCTGCTCAGTGCCTGTGTGAGTGGCTTTGCAGCGGAAAGTGCCACACCCGCTGGCCTTAAAGCCGTGACTTCCGAACCCGCACGTGGACCATTGCATGTACATCCCACAAACCCACACTACTTTACCGACGGCACGACCACCGCTAGTGGCTCATTGAAGGCTGTATATCTCACCGGTTCGCACACCTGGAACAATCTGGTGGACATGGGGCGCGATGATCCGCCCGAGGCATTCGATTTCGATTCGTATCTCGGCTTTCTGGAGCAACACGGCCACAATTTCATCCGTCTGTGGGCCTGGGATACGACCTCATTGGATACGCGCCACTATGGGAGCCAGGGCAAAGACTTCGTGCATCATGTAGCGCCTCACCCCTGGATGCGCACTGGGCCGGGACAGGCCCTTGATGGTAAGCCTAAGTTCGACTTGACGAGATTCGACCAAGAATATTTTGATCGCCTCCGCTTGCGTGTTCAGGCGGCGGGCAAGCGTGGTATCTACGTCTCCGTGATGCTCTTTGAGGGCTGGGGATTGATGCATGGAAACCTTCGCAAGCCTGAGCCGGGTTGGGCGTGGCGGGGACATCCTTTCCACCCCGAAAACAACATCAATGGAGTTAGCGCCGAGGCTGATGGCAAAGAATTAACAGGTGAAGCACATCGCCTTGGTAATCCAGAGATCAACGCCATCCAGGCCGCTTACGTGTGCCATGTTGTGGACACGGTGAACGACCTGGACAATGTCCTTTATGAAGTCATCAATGAAGGCGGTCAAAAGGATTGGGACTGGTGGGTGATTAAGACGGTCCGCGATTATGAGCAAACGAAACCCAAGCAGCATCCCATCGGATTGACGGGCCACGGCGCGGAGGGAGTCAAGGATATGTTAGCCAGCCCTGCAGACTGGATTTCACCGGGGCGGAATGACGGCTACGGGGCGGACCCGCCGGCCTGGACCGGTCAGAAAGTGAGCCTGCTGGACACCGATCACATTTGGGGCATGGGCGGCAATGCGGCCTGGGTGTGGAAGGCCTTCACACGCGGGCATAATCCGATCTTCATGGACCAATATCAAGGTGTTGTGTTTGATGCCCCCAACCGTCACGCACAATGGGAGGAAGTACGGCGTGCAATGGGACAAACACGCCGTATTGCCGGGTCAGTGAATCTAGCCGGGATGACACCCCATGACGAATTGGCTTCGTCGAAGTATTGTCTGGCCAATCCTGGGCAGGAGTACCTGGTATACCTGCCCGATGGTGGTGAGGTGACCGTGGACTTGACGTCGGGAAAACAGCCTTTCATGGTTGAGTGGATCAATCCGCGCTCGGATGTTGTCACGAACGGCGGGATCATTGAAAGTGGGGAGAAACGCTCTTTCAAACCACCTTTTGAGGGTGATGCAGTCCTCTATCTGAATGTCCGGACCCACAACACGAAGTGACGATGCTCAACTGTTCACGGCGTTCATTTCTAAAGGCAGGGGCCGGGCTTGCGGGAACAACCCCGTTCATCACCGATTCGCTCAAGGCACAAGCGGACGAAATCACCCAGCCGCTTGTCGCATATGTCGGCACCTTCAGTTCTCCGCTACGCGATGTGTTGTCTACGCAGGTGGATCTACCACCCGGCAATGGCCGCGGGATACACCTTTTTCATGTGAATCGCGCCACCGGGGAAATGACACCCTCCAGCATATACGAGATGGGCACAAGCCCCAGCTGCCTTGTTTTGAATGCCGGCGGAAGCCGGCTGTATTCAGCTAATGAAACAGATCGAGTGGGTGAAAACAAGGAAGGGACGGTCAGCGCATTCGCAGTCAATTCGTTGGACGGAAAGTTGGAGATGCTCAACACCGTTCCCTGCGGCGGCGCTGGTCCCACATACGTGAGTATCCATCCATCAGGACGTTTTCTGCTTGTGGCCAACTACTTTGCCGGCTCTGTGGCCGTGCTGCCGATTCTACCCGATGGCCGTTTAGGCAACGCCACGGACATCAAGAATGATGCCGGAAAGATTGGCCCCACTCAGGCGGTGAATGCTCCACCGGGCAGTTTTGCTTTCAGCGGACATGATCGGACTCATGCGCACATGATTCAGGCGGATCCTTTAGGGCGTTTCGTGCTGCATGTTGACTTGGGATTGGATCAAATCTTCGTTTGGAAGTTCGACGAGCGGATGGGCTTGTTGACTCCCAATGAACCACCCACGGTCTCTCTGCCACCAGGAGATGGGCCGCGGCATTTCCATTTCCATCCCAATGGATGTTGGTTGTACTCCATTCAGGAAGAAGGCTCGACAATCGTTTTGTTTGACTATAATGCCGCAACGGGGCGTTTGGCATCACGGCAGACGGTCTCCACCTTGCCGCCGGGCTTTGCTGGTAGTAATTTCTGCTCCGAAATCCTAGTTTCAGGTGATGGACGGTTTGTCTATGCGGGCAACCGGCTGCACGACAGCATTGGTATCTATTCTGTTGAAAAAAACGGTGAACTGACATTCGTAGGGGAAGAATGGACACGAGGGAATTATCCGCGAAGTTTCAATTTCGATCCCGCCGGGAATTTCCTCTTTTGCTGCAATCAGCGTGCTGACAACATTACCGTCTTCCAGGTGAATCATGAAACCGGATGCCTCAAATTTACCGGTCATTACTGCCCCGTCGGCAACCCTTCAATAATCATCTTCCTTGATCTTGCCAAGGTGAATTGAAGTCAGGTATTCCGGGGCTATTCATTTGTCTCAGAATTAAAGAGGTCTGTCCATGCCCGCCGGAACAGGGACGATAAACACATACGCCTTGAAGTACCGTATGTACACCTGGTTCAGGAGTTGCACTACAACCCACAAACAGCTGGTCCAGGAGTTGCACTCTTGGACCGTGGCCTTCTGGGGAAGTTGAATTCCCCCGTAAGTGTAAGTTGGGAGAAGACACCGGAGGATTACAACTCCGCTAGAAGGGTTCCGCTCAACAGTACAACTTTAGGGCGAGATGTACTAATACCAGCAAAAAAGGATATCCCCTCCGGTCTTTCGGCCGAAGGGGACATTGCCTTCGGAAGGTGATTCCTCCTTGTTATGGGAAGATGCGGTCACCCCCCTGCTACACTATCAAAGAGTGTGGGATAATTATCCTGTCTTGTCAATAGTTTTTGAACATGGAGCGGGGACATGGAATACACACTGGGTTTAGACATTGGGACAACCTCGGTGGGGTGGGCGATTTTGAATGATGTTCCTGTCGAAGGGGATACGAACATTATCGCTGGGGTTCGTATCTTCCCAGAGGGAGTTGAACGTGACAAAGGATTTGAAAAACCTCTGAACCAAGACCGGCGCGAGAAACGAGGCATGCGCCGTCAACATGAGCGAAAAGCGCGAAGGAAACGCAAGTTGGGGGCCATCCTTCGGCGCGTGGGAATGCTTCCCGAGACACGTGAGGAGATGGATAAAGTCTTGATTTCTTCTCCCTATGTTCTCCGGAAACGGGGATTGGACGAGGATCTGACTCTCCATGAGTTTGGCCGGGTACTTTTGCACTTTGGACAGCGGCGGGGATTCAAGTCGAATCGAAAAGCTGAGGTTAAGGAAGATGGTGTTGTCTATGAGGGAATCTCCGCAATCAAACAAGGCATCGCCAGTTCTGGTGCACGAACCCTTGGTGAGTATCTTGCTGGACATGAGGGAGAAGACAATATTCGTGGTAATTACACCTCCCGCGACCTATACCTCCAGGAGTTTGATCTCCTGTGGGAGCGCCAATCACAAGCACATCCTCAGGTTTTGACTCCTCAACTCAGGCAGAGAATTCATGACTCCATCTTCTTCCAACGCCCCCTCAAACCTTCTGATGACAAGATCGGATACTGTGAACTTGAAAAGACAGAGAAACGCTGTCCGAGGGCAAGTTGGTATGCGCAAGAGTTCCGTCTCCTCAAGGAGGTTAACGATCTTCAGGTTATGGATGGCCGTGGAAATATCAAGTCACTTGACCAGCAACAGCGGGTTGACCTGCTAAAAGAACTGCACACGAGATTGACAAATCGCAAGGAGGTGAAGATCGAGCGGGTTCGTAGGGTTCTTGGTTTACTCGACGAAGAGAAGCTGAATTTCGAGCAAGGTAAGAGGGCCTCGCTACTCGGTAATGCGGTTGAGTTCGGCCTCTTAAAAATCTTCGGAGAGCGTTTCATCCAGCAACAAGACTTTTTTATTGGAACCGTTTTCGAGTCCCTGATTGAGGAGGAGGAGGACGAATTCAAGGAGAAGTCGATTGGGGAGTGGGGATTCACTGATGATGAGACCGGCGAATTGTACAAACTTCTGAATGCATGCCCGAAGGGATACCTGCGGCTGTCAAAGAAGGCTATTCAGAAAATGCTCCCATATCTCCGGCAAGGAGATGGGGAGTACGATGCACGAAAAAAAGCAGGCTATCTTGAGACCACTGATTCAGGTGTGGTTATGGAACTGCTCCCTCCTCCAGATACTGTACATCAGCAGATAACCAATCCGATTGTAAGGAAGGCGCTTGTTGAGGTCCGGAAGGTGGTCAATGCGATTATCCGCGAGTACGGAAAACCCACAAAAATTCTTGTTGAACTAGCCCGCGAAACCAAGGGTAGTGCCTCCGAGCGTAATGAACTCCTATTGGAAAACAGTAGACGCAAAGCAGAGCGTGAGCGAATCCGTCAGTTGTTGATTGAGCAAGGCATTTCCCAACCCAGCGGAACTGATATTCTCAAATATCAGTTATGGCAGGAATGCAAGGAAGTATGCGCCTATACTGGAAGGCCCATCAGCTTTCACCAGCTTTTCGGCTCCACCCCTGAAGTCCAGATCGAGCACATCCTCCCTTACAGCCGCAGCCTGGATGATAGCCAGGCCAACAAGACCCTTTGCTTCGTTGACGAAAACATCCGCAAGGGAGACCGCACACCATACGAGGCTTATGGCGGTTCCCAAGTCACCTGGGAGACTCTGCTGGAGAACATTCAACGTCTCCCTTACCGGAAAAGGAAAAAGTTCACGCAGAAGGAGATTGACCTGGACAAGTGCGTTGAACGGCAACTCAATGACACACGCTACATCAATCGCCAAGTCCGGTCCTATCTCTCGGTTTTAGGCGTGGATGTGAACGTTACACGTGGGCAGGTTACAGCTGAGTTGCGTTGGCGTTGGGGATTGAACACGATCCTGAATCCAGACGGAGATGAAAAAAGCCGTGACGACCATCGCCATCATGCGGTTGATGCCATTGTCATTGGGCTTACCACATCCAAGCACCTGAAGAACCTGGCCCGGAAATACGAATACAAAAACGAACGGCGTGAATTCCCCCCTCCCTGGGAAGGTTTCCGCTCCGACACCGCCAAGGCAATTGGGGCGATTAATGTTTCCTATCGCCCCACGCGGAAGATTACCGGAGGACTCCATGAAGAAACCAACTACGGCAAGACGGAGAAGGAGAATCAGTTTGTCTATCGCAAACCGCTAGAAAGCCTGACTCCCGCCATGATCGAGAAGATCCGCGATCCACGGATTCGTGAATTAGTCCGCGAACGGCTCCGGGAGTGTGGCGGAAACACGAAGCGGGCCTTTGACAAGAACAATCCTCTTTATATGCCAAACAAGGAGGGATTAGCAATTCCCATCAAGAAGGTTCGCATCCTCACCGAGGAAACTGGATTGATTCCTATACAAGATGAAAGTGGAAAAACCTATCGATTTGTTAAACCTGGCAATAACCACCACATCTCCATCTTCGAATACGAGGTCAATGGGCGAAAAAAACGGGAGGGTGTTGTAATGAGGATGATAGAAGCAGCAGGTATAGCAATGGAGAATGGCCGGCGTCGAAGGCAACATCTTCCGGACCTTCCCATAGTCAGAAGAGTCCATCCGGAAAGGCCTGATGCAAGGTTTATTATGTCGCTCCAGATCAATGATATTGTTAAAGTCCAAGCCAATTCTGGCGAATATGAGTTGTGGACGGTTCAGAAGATGGATATCAACCAAAACATCGTTCTCCGTCCTCTAAACTACGCGGGCAAAAGAGAGGATACCGACAAACCACCTCTCATAATGCGCAAAAAACCAAATACTCTCAGAGGAGAGAAGGTCACGGTCGATCCTTTGGGCAAAATCTATCCAGCCAATGATTAAACGCACCATTGAAATCTCAGGTTACAAAACCTATTTCCACATGGCCCATGGCCAGCTGATGGTGGAGCGTGAGGGGGCACGGGTGGGGCAGGTCCCCATCGAGGACATCGGTCTGCTTGTGGTGGATAATCCAACTGCGTCCTATAGCCATCTGTGTGTGATCCGCCTACTCGAAAATGGTGCTGCGGTCATCCTCTGCGGCGAAGATCATCTGCCTGCCGGATTGTTGACCCCCATCGAGGGAAACAGCCTACAGGCCGAACGGCTGCGGATCCAAATCGAGGCCCCCTTGCCCACCCGGAAGCGCCTTTGGCAACAAATCGTACAAGCTAAGATCCGCCATCAGGCTGAAATCGCCGAAGCCACCGAGACCAAAACCCGCCTCTTACAGTTGAAGGACTCGGTCAAGAGTGGAGATCCTCACAATGTAGAGGCCCAAGCTGCGCGGGTCCACTGGGCGGCTTGGTTGGGAGCCAACTCCGGATTCCGCCGTGAACGGGATGGCCCGCCCCCCAACAACTTGCTCAACTATGGTTATATGGTGCTGCGAGCTGCGGTGGCACGTGCCATCGTCGGGTCTGGCCTCCATCCCTCCCTCGGTCTTCAACACCACAATCGTTACAATGCCTATAGCCTGGCCGATGACTTTCTGGAACCTTTCCGTCCCCTGGTGGATCTTGCCGTCCGGGAACTATGGCGGAATGGGAAACGCGAAATCGATAAAGAAACTAAACAAGCCTTGCTCTCACTCTTGACGCATAATTGCGAGACGGATGGACAGACCGGCCCATTGTTGGTGGCCCTGGAATTCATGAGCGCTTCCTTGCTCAAGTGCTTGGCTGGGACGGAGAAGAACCTCAAGATTCCCTTCCTTTTCCCCTTTGGAATCACCTGCCAGGCAGAGCCGTCCCCGCAAGAGGAGTAGACCAACGCTCGGAGTAGCGAATTCATTCGCATTGGAACCCGGCTCATGCCTCACGTGTGAAACCGCCACTCCAGAGGGTCATCATGGTTGAATGGAGCGCGTACCGGAGCATGTGGGCCGTGGTGCTGTTCGATCTCCCCGTGGATACGCCGGAGGCCCGTAAGGAATACACACAGTTCCGCAAGGCTCTCCTTGAAGACGGGTATCAACGGATGCAATACTCAGTGTATATCCGCTATTGCGCCAGCGAGGAGAACGCTGAAGTCCATGCCAGACGGGTCAAGGACGTGCTCCCCCCGGCAGGGGAGGTAAGAATCCTACTGATCACCGACAAGCAGTTTGAAAGGATGCGGATCTTTCATGGAAAACTGCGAAAAAAGGTGGAGGAAAAGTCCCGCCAGTTGGAGTTTTTCTAGCCTCCAACCGGCGGTTAACCCTTCAGGAACTTGGACTTGCGTGCCCCAAGAGTGTAGCAAGGGGGTGACCGCAATCAACCCACAACGCTCAATGCTCTGCTCTATCGAGGCTATCGAGTGTAGCAAGGGGGTGACCGCAATCAACCCACAACGTCGCCGTTGCTCTTGAGAACCTGACCCAAGTGTAGCAAGGGGGTGACCGCAATCAACCCACAACTGGTGAAGGAGACGTTCCCTGCTTTCTCATAGTGTAGCAAGGGGGTGACCGCAATCAACCCACAACCATAACATGTTTTCCGCTAGGTTAATCCAAGTGTAGCAAGGGGGTGACCGCAATCAACCCACAACTGTTGATAGCGCATGTCAACCCCTTTTTTTAGTGTAGCAAGGGGGTGACCGCAATCAACCCACAACGCTGCTCCTATCCACATTATTGCAACGGTAAGTGTAGCAAGGGGGTGACCGCAATCAACCCACAACGCAGCAACTGGAGCTAATGGAACGAATATAGTGTAGCAAGGGGGTGACCGCAATCAACCCACAACCTATTTCCGCTGGGTGTCACTGTGACCTTGAGTGTAGCAAGGGGGTGACCGCAATCAACCCACAACGTAGGTGTATCCGTTACGGTTGGGGTTGGAAGTGTAGCAAGGGGGTGACCGCAATCAACCCACAACTCCCGCGTCCTGCTGCTCACGCTTGGCCTTAGTGTAGCAAGGGGGTGACCGCAATCAACCCACAACGCGCGGCGATTGCTGAATACGGTTGCACGGAGTGTAGCAAGGGGGTGACCGCAATCAACCCACAACTAGGGGACAGGGGGCGAGTCTATCGCCTCCAGTGTAGCAAGGGGGTGACCGCAATCAACCCACAACAAATCTATGACGGGGTTTTTTACAGGACTAGTGTAGCAAGGGGGTGACCGCAATCAACCCACAACTATGACTCAGGCCAGCAGATTACGGTGGAAGTGTAGCAAGGGGGTGACCGCAATCAACCCACAACCCGATATGCTCATCTCTCATTCACTCCCTCAGTGTAGCAAGGGGGTGACCGCAAGCAACCCACA